>CAJCII010000001.1 GCA_903970335.1 Bacteroidota bacterium
TTTCACGTCCCCAAACACCCGAATTGCATTTTTCTCCCGTTAGCTCAATTCTCCTCCTGTGCGTTTGAACCAATTTCTTGCCCGGGCCGGTTTCGGCTCCCGCCGTGCCTGCGAAGAGTTGATCCTGGAAGGGGCGGTGACGATCAACGGCCACCGCTTGCGGGAACTGGCCACGCAGGTCGATGCAGACGACCATGTGCTCGTCCATGGCAAGCCGGTGAAGATGCCGCAGATCATCGTGGCCATCCTGCACAAGCCGCCCGGCTATCTCTGCACCTCGTCCGACTCGACGAACGAGCGGACGATTTACGATCTACTCCCCTCGGGTTGGCCGCGGGTGGTTTATGTGGGGCGTCTCGACAAGGATTCCGAGGGACTGCTGGTGGTGACGAACGACGGCAACCTGTCCCAGCGGCTGACGCATCCTTCCAGCAAACTCCGCAAGACGTACATCGTCACGCTCGACAAGGAATTCGATTTCGCGCACGCGACGAAGATGCGCAAGGGCTTTCCGATCGAGGAGGGTTTCGCGCGGATGGAGGAGCTTTTCCGGGTCGGGCCGCGCACGCTGAAGGTGGTTCTGACCCAAGGCCTGAAGCGGCAGATTCGCGAAATGTTTTTCCAATGCGGTTACGAAGTGCGGCGGCTGGTGCGCGTGCAGATCGGGACGCTCTCGCTCGATCAACTCCTGCCGGGCCAGCACCGCGTGCTCACCAAGGACGACGTGAAGCGCTATTTCCCGTCCGGTCCCGCACCGAAAGCAGCCAAGCCAAGGCCCAAGACTCCGGCGCGGCCCAAAGCGACCAAAGAGGCGCCCCATGCCTAAGCCTTCCGAAGCGATGTGGGGCGGGCGGTTCAAGGCGGCGGCGGCGACCCGCCTGCGCGATTACACGGAGTCGGTCTCGTACGACTGGCAGCTTTATCGGCACGACATCGCCGGGAGCATCGCCCATGCGAAGATGCTGGCGCGCATCTCGATTTTGAGTCCGCACGAGCTGGACGACATCATCGAGGGACTGGAGAAAATCCGGGACGAAATCGACCGGGGCGAATTCAAGTGGAGCACGGCGCGGGAGGACGTGCACATGAACATCGAGGCGGAACTAACGCGGCGTTTTCCCGCCGGGGCGAAGCTGCACACGGGTCGCAGCCGCAACGACCAGGTCGCCACCGCGATGCGGCTCTGGCTCAAGGACCAGATTGCGGAGAACCAGCAGGCCATCGCGGGACTGCAATCGGCGCTGGAGACGTGGGCCTCGCGGGACTTCCGGGTGGTCATTCCCGGTTACACGCACATGCAGCGCGCGCAGCCGGTTCTCCTCGCGCACCATTTGCTCGCCTACGTCGAGATGCTGGAGCGCGACTACGACCGACTGGCCGATTGCGCGAAGCGGGCCGATGTTCTGCCGCTCGGTTCGGGCGCGATCGCCGGGAGCACGCTGCCACTCGACCGGCAGTTCGTCTGCAAGCTGCTCGGGTTCTCGCGCGTCTCGGAAAACTCGATGGACGCGGTGAGCGACCGCGATTTCATCGTCGAGTACAACGCGGCGTGCGCGCTCTTGGCCGTCCATATCTCGCGGTTGGCGGAGGACCTGATTTTGTGGTCCACGGCGGAGTTCCATTTCATCCGCATCGGCGACGCCTACACCACCGGGTCGAGCCTGATGCCGCAGAAGAAAAATCCCGACATCGCCGAGCTGGCGCGCGGTAAAAGCGGGCGCGTCATCGGCAATCTCATGGCGTTGCTCACGCTGCTCAAGGGGCTGCCGATGACCTACAACCGCGACCTGCAGGAGGACAAGGAACGCCTCTTCGACACGGCGGACACGGTGCAGAACACGCTGCTCATCCTGGCCGAAATGCTCGATCACGTCGAGGTGGACCAGGAGTCGTGCAAGCGCGCCTCGTCCGACCCGCTCCTGCTCGCGACCGACCTGGCCGACTGGCTCGTCGAGCGCGGCGTGCCGTTCCGCCGGGCGCACCACCTCGTCGGCGCGGCGGTCGCGCTGGCCGAGCAGAAAAAGGTGCCGATCACGCAGATCAGCCTGCGCGACTGGAAGAAGATCAGCCCCGAATTCGACGCGAGCGCGCTCGAGGTTTTCTCGGTCGAGAAGGCGCTCTCGGCGCGGACGATCGCCGGTTCGCCGAACACCCGGCTCGTGAAGCAGCAGTTGACGCGCTGGCAGAAAATCCTCGCGACGCGGAAGAAGGAGCGGGAGTAGGGACCGTGAGCACGAGCTTGTCGTGGAACCTATAACTCAATGTAACTCTACGCCGCCTCAAGCGCCCGTTCGATTTGACTGGGAAGCGTGACATCCGCGAAACAGGCGCGGGGGTAGAGGTAGTCCTCACCACTCTCGTCGATCACCCGGACCATTTCCTCGGAAACGGCATCCGCATCCTCCAGAACCTCGTAGAACTTCCTTTTTTCCAGGGATTCCGGAAAGCCGCCGTCATCAATGCACAAAAGAAAACGTCGCTTCATAACGCCGATGCTGATCTGTTCGTGCCATTTTTCAAGCAAAGCCGGGCGACTGATTTTTTGAAGTGCGACGGTCACAGACCGCCGCTACACTTTTGGATTCTATGCATCATTTCCAGGTCAAGAAGGGCGAGCTTTATGCCGAGGGCGTTCCGGTCTCGCAGCTCGCCGCCACCTATGGCACGCCGCTCTACGTCTACTCCGCCGCCACCATTTCCGATCACTTCGACCGCCTCACCCACGCGCTGGCCCCGCTCGACCACCTCATCTGCTACGCGCTCAAGGCCAACTCGAACCTCGCCGTGCTCAACCTCCTCGCCCAGCGCGGCAGCGGGTTCGACCTCGTCAGCGGCGGCGAACTCACCCGCGTCCAACGGGCCGGGGGCGACGCGACCAAATGCAGCTTCGCCGGCGTCGGCAAGACGCGGGCCGAAATCGAGCAGGCGCTCGCCGCGAACGTCTACGTCTTCAACGTCGAGAGCATCGCCGAACTCGAGTTCATCGACCGCATCGCGGGCGAGAAAAAACTCCGCGCGCCGGTCGCGATCCGCGTCAACCCCAACGTCGATGCCTCCACCCACTCGAAGATCACCACCGGCACCTACGAGAACAAATTCGGCATCGCCTTCGAGGAAATCGGCGCCCTCTATGCCCGCGCGGCGCGGCTGAAAAATCTCCGCCTCCTCGGCGTCCAGATGCACATCGGCTCGCAAATCACCGAGGTCAAACCCTTCGTGAAGGCGATCAAAAAGATGCTCCCGCTCGTGCAGGATTTGAAGACGCGCCATCACATTGAGTTCTTCGACATCGGCGGCGGACTCGGCATCGTCTACGATCCCGCGCTCGCCAGCGGCCAGTCCGCGTGGTGGAACCAGCAGAAGACCCCGCCTCTCACTCCCGCCACCTACGCCGCCAGCGTCGTCCCGCTCCTCCAGCCCCTCGGCCTCCGCATCCTCGTCGAGCCGGGCCGCTTCATGGTCGGCAACGCCGGCATCCTGGTGACCGAAGTCCTCTACGTGAAGAAGACCGGCCAGAAGACCTTCGTCATCGTCGATGCGGCCATGAACGACCTCATCCGCCCCGCCTTTTACGAGTCCTACCACGAGATCGTCCCGCTCAAGCAAAAGCGCTCCGGCGGCAAGCTCGTTTCCAGCGACCTCGTCGGCCCCATTTGCGAATCGGGCGATTATTTCTGCAAGGACCGTCCCCTTCCCGCGCAAAAGCCCGGCGACCGGCTGGCCCTGCTCAGTGCGGGCGCCTACGGCTTTGTCATGGCCTCGAATTACAACACCCGCCCGCGCGCCGCGGAGGTGCTGGTCGAGGGCGCAAAGCATCGTGTCGTGCGCGAGCGCGAGACGGTGGACGACCTGCTCCGCGGCGAGTCGGTGTAAAACGCTCGGTTACTCGCCGCGAATCCGCGAAGCCGGTGCGTTCAGGTCCACCGTGAAGACATGGGAATCGGTCGGGTCATAAAACACCGTCACCTTTTTCCCCTCATGCCAGAGCTTCTCTTGCTTCCGATTTAACTGCCAGGTCCGGCCGGTCACGGTCCTGCCCCGGTTGTCGGAGAATTCGATCCTGAGATAGCTTTTGTAACCGGATTTGCCCGCACGTTCCGTCCCGACCGACGTCACTTTTCCCAGGCACGAAAGGCCCGTCGCCACCAGCCGCCGCTGAATCTTGTTCCGCCGGATCGTGTAGACCGAGTAGATCGATCCGCCGAGCAGGAAGACAAGACCCAATCCGGTACAACATCGGGCCTTGAACACCGCCTCGTCGTTTTCCACGGGATTATCGATCCGGCTCTTCTTCGGGTCTTCGGGTAGGTACTTGATCGGGATGAAGCCTCTTTCCGCATACATCGACCAGGTGACCGTCTGTACCTCTACCTGGCAGTTCCCCAGCAGGTCGGCCACTTCATACCCGTAGACGATATTGTAATGGTTATAAGGTGTACCGTTCTTGCTGTACGTCTTCGTGATGAATTTCCGCAGCACCGTGGCTTGCATCTGCCGACCATGGTCGTCGAAACGGTAATTGTCGTACATACTCCAGAACGCCCAGTATAAGATTGCTCCGGTGATCAGTGCCCCTAGCGGCATGACAAACCAAACCGAATAACTATAGGGAACCGCGCGCCTCATGAGCTTATGTCGCACTCGCGGCGCAGGGATCGTCTAAAGCAACAGCCCGCCGGATTTCTCGATCGGCACGCGCTTGGTGCGAATCACTTCCTGTTTCAGGAACGCCAGCTTCGGCCCGAAAATCGCATCGAGGTGATAGGCGGAGAGAGGCCGGTCCAGCCGCTGGCTCCAGTTGTCGTCGGTCGCCGTGCCGGGCTTGTTGAACTGCCAGTCCACGCCAAGAATATCGCTGATCACAAAAACGGTCCAACACGCTTTCGATTCGAGCAGCGCGGTGAGAAAAGCGTGGTGGAGTTTTTCGGTCAGCAGGACCGGAGGCTCCGCCGGGTCCTGGTCGAGGAAGCGCATCAGCCGTTGCAGTTCGAGCCACGCATCGTGTCCGTCCGGCCCGCGCCAGCGTCGGGTCAGTTCGTGGTACCAGGTGATCAGCGGGGCGTGATCGTGCGTGCCCCAGGTCGCGATCGTCAGTTCCTTCATCTTGTCCCGCGGGGTGTACTCGCGGTTTTCCGGATCGACAATGAATTGTGGGATGGAGAAGCCCGGGATGCCGAGTTTGTCCAGCAGCGTCGGCACATATTTCGGCACCACGCCCAAGTCTTCCGCGACGACGGCGGTGGAACCGGCGGCCTTCTGGATCATCTTCAGCAACGCTTCGCCCTCGGCGCAGTTGAGTTCCGCATTTTCCTCCGGCGTATCGTCGCGCGGAATGAAATGCGGCACGCGCCCGCCCGCTTTTTCCTTCGCCTGTTCGGGCGTGAGGTCGGCGTAGGCGTGGTTCTCCTGCGGCATCCACGGGAAGCTGTAGAGCCGGAAAAAGCCCAGGACGTGGTCGATGCGGAAGGCATGGAAAATGAGGCCGCTCGCCGCCACCCGCTGCCGCCACCAGACGAAGCGTTGCGCGCGATGCGTTTCCCAGTTGTAGAGCGGAATCCCCCAGTTCTGGCCCCAGCGGCGCAGAAATTCGTCCCCCGCAAAGAACGGCTCGGCCGGTGCCCCGCCGGACCAGGTCAGGTCGAAAAGTTCCCGTTCGGACCAGACATCTGCGCTGTACCGACTGATCCCGAACGGAATGTCCCCGATCAGCCGCACGCTGTTCTCGTCGGCCCATTCCCGTACGCTCGCCCATTGCCGCCACGCGATCCACTGCACGTAGGCGGTGAACTGCCGGTAGCGGACGAGTTCCTCCTTTTCCTTCGCCGTTGCCAGCCACGTTTCGGCGGCCACCAGGTTCTGGTGTTCGGGAATCCACTCATGCCACAGCGCCTTACCGTGGTATTCGTTCAGCAGCGTGCGGAAGAGCGTGTAGCCGGGCAACCAGCCCATGTTCCCCTCGACGAACGTCTTGAATTCATAAGCCAGGTCCGTCCCGGTCTCGAGATCGACGGCCTCGAATTCCACGTAGGCGTTGGACAGCGCCTCCAGCTTCAATTGCTTCACTTTCTGGTACTGCACCGGCCCGGATTGCAAGCTGGAGAGCACGGACTCGGGGAAAAGCTCCGCGATCGTTTCCGGCAGGAGGCCCGGCACTTGTTCCGGCGTCAGTGTGAGGTAGACGGGATCGAGCGCAACGGAACTGATGGCGTTGTACGGGCTGTTGTCGGCCCCGGTCTCGTTCACCGGCAGCAGTTGCAGCAGCCCAAGTTTATGCTCGGCGCAAAATGTGATGGCCTGCCGGACGGCCTCGACATCGCCGATACCGAAGTCCCGTTTATGACGCAGCGCGAAAACCGGCACCAACATTCCGGCAAGTCGTGGATAGGCGGATTCGGCCATAAGTTGCAAAGACTACGGGGAAAGCCCCTTACCCGCAAGCCTCTGCTTGATAGCTCCTCAATGAAAATCCTCCACCGCCAGTTCCCACGAGCCGCCCGAGGCCTCGACCTTCAGGTAGTAATTTCCGGGCCCGGCCAGTTCGGTACAATCCCCGCCCGTCCCGAGCTTCGAGCAGACTTTCTGGGGGATTGTGTCGTCTTTCGGATAGGCGTTGATGAAGAGTGCGCTGGTGTTTGTGTAAGTCTTGCCCGGCTTGTCGAGATTGTGCCAGAAAATGCGCCACGCGGACCCCTGGATGTGAAACAGGTCGGTGTCCTTGTTGTCCGTGCCCGAGAGCGTGAAAAGCCGGTGCCAAGCGGGAGCGGTGGGATCGCCACCGGTTTGCGCCGGAGGCAGATAGGTCGAGGGAGTCGGAGGCGCCGCGGGTTCGGCGTCCCCAGGTGGAGGCGTCGGCGGGGCCACGACCGGTTTATCGGCCACCGGGGCGGCCACCGGAGCCACGGCCGCAGCGGCTTCGAGGTTGGAGACCTTGTCCTGCAGCTTGGTATTTTGTAACAGGGCATCCTCCAGCCGTTCCTCCAGCGACTGAATCTGGCGGCTTTGCAGGCGACGATCGTACTCGATGTCCTCGAGCACACCTTGCTGCTTTTTGAGCAGATCGAGGAGATCGTCGTTCTTCCTGGTGAGCTGATCGACCGTGGCTTGCAGGACGGCCACCGCCGCCCCATTGGCCGCCGGGTGAGCGTTGGAACTTGCCGCCGACCGCGTCGGCGGCGGGGTCAGTTTCAACGCGCTCTGCTCCGTCTGGCTGGGACTCGAATCCTGCGCCATGGCGAAGCGCATCAGGCCCAGCAACACGAAGAGAAAAAGGGCGGGACGTCTCATGGTGCTACCCGTTGATCTTAACCACCCGAACCAGAAAATAAACGAGAGAACCGACATCGGGCACGAAGACGACCAGCAGCAGCCAGAAGAGCTTGCCGGGGTACCGGCACGGGCGCGTCGCGCAATCGTAGATCATCCACAACCAGAACAATACGCCCACCAATTCCAGTCCCCCCAGGCTCGCGAAAAAAGTGGGAAAAGCGAGGATCATGGCTTCGAGTCAAGGCCGGACCTCAGAGGGTGGGGATTTCCATTTTGAACTGCGGAATACGGGTAAAGACACGCTCGCCGTCCTCCACTTGTCCCAGGTAGGCGCCCTCCGCCACGCTGTCCGAGCCGATCAGGTGGTAGCTCTGGTAATGAAATTGCGTGCCCGGCGTCAGGCGCGGGCATTCGCCCACCACCTTGTCCCCCTCGATCACCAGCTTCGAGTTGTACGCATCCGTCACCACCCACTTCCGCCCCTTGATCGTCACCACGCGCGTGCTGTCATTGTGGATCGTGATGTGGTAAATAAAACCGTAAGGCCGGTCCGGGGTCCCTTCCTCATGCGGATTGTACTCCACACGATCGAGGCTGACCCAAAGACCCGGTAATTCGCGAATAGGTTCACCTGCCACTCCCCATAAATAAATGATTCGACCGCCGCGGCAAAGAGAAACTTCATCCGTGGTGCCGGAGACGGTGCCCGTCGTGCTCACTATCGCTGGGTCCGACAACAGCGGCGGCGCGGGCCTTCAGGCCGATTTGAAGACCTGGACCACCCTCGGCCTCTACGGCACCACCGCCGTCACCTGCGTCGTTGCGGAGCACCCTGGGCGCGTGCTCAACATCACCCCGGTTCCGCCCGCCCGCGTGGCCGACCAAATCCGCCTCGTGCTCGAGGCCTTCCCCGTCGCCGCCATCAAAACCGGCATGCTCTTCTCCGCGGAAATCATCTCCGCCGTGGCCAGGGCCGTGAAGCCCGCGCTCGACCGCGGCGTGCCGCTCGTCGTCGATCCCGTCATGGTCGCCAGCTCGGGCCGCGTCCTGCTCAAGAAGGACGCCATCCGTACCCTCCGCAAATTCATCTCCGGCGCGACCATCGTCACCCCCAACCGCGACGAAGCCGCCCTCCTCTGGGGCCGTCCGATTACCAATCTCGACGCGCTCCACGAAGCCGCCATCGAGCTCGCCATCGGGTTCGATTTCCCCTGGTTCCTCGTCAAGGGTGGCCACCTCAAGACCGGCCAGGCCGTCGATGTCCTCGCCTCGGCGGAGGGCCACCTCCACCGCTTTCAATCCAAACGCATCCCCGGCATCGACCCCCACGGCACCGGCTGCACCTACTCCGCCGCCATTACCGCCGGACTCGCCAAGGGCCTCACCATCGCCGAATCCGTCCTCCTCGGAAAGACCGTCATCAACCGCGCCCTCCAACGCCGCTTCGAGATCGGCCCCTACCACTTGCTCAATCACCTGCCGTGATGAAATCGAAGCCCACTCGATTTCAGTTCATTTGCCTCTTCGCGGGATGGGCATTTCTTTGGTTGATCGCGTTCTATTTCCTCGAAAAGGAAAACGATCCTAATCCGGATCGGCTCTATCCGCTCTTCACTCAAATCAGCTCCGCCTTACCCGCCCCATCTACTGCGCCGCAATAAACAAACCCGCTAGGGTAGCCGTCGATCTCCGAGCGACGGTGCCTTCTTCGGCCTCGTTCCCAAATGGAGTTTGGGCACGAGGGCACTTGTGACACACCTGACGCAATCTCCGAAATGTCACGATTTTCTGCCTCAAACCTCTCCTTTTCCCGCTGAAAAGGAAAAACCCTCCCTTCCCCCAAAAGTCAACACTCCAACCAATTCTCCCCCAACGCCTTCCACTCAATGCCCAGTCTGACCTAATTTAATAGCACATTTAAGCCAATTTCAGCCCGGCGCGGATGGAGCCGCGCCCTCCAGGAAGGCCTCGTCCCATCGCGACGGCAACCGTGGAGAATGGCTCAGGCCGGAGGCTGAGCCTCCCGGTGACGAGACTTGCGAACAACTTGTTTCGTTCCATAATGGATATCTCATGAGTTTCATTCCCCGCATCGCCAAGGTCTACCCCCAGGTGACCTTTACCAACGACGAGATCCGCCGCTACGGTCGCCATCTGATCATGCCGGAGGTGACGCTGGAAGGGCAGCAGAAGCTGAAGGCGGCGCGGGTGATCGTGATCGGGACGGGCGGCCTGGGCGCGCCGATCCTGGCCTACCTGGCGGCGGCGGGCGTGGGGCAGATCGGGGTGGTCGATTTCGATACGGTCGATCTCTCGAACCTGCACCGGCAGATCATCCACAAGACGGGCAACGTGGGGAAGGCGAAGACCCTTTCCGCCGTGGAGATGATGCGGGACATCAACCCGAGCATCGAGATCAAGACCTACGAGACGTCGCTGCGGTCGGACAACGCGATCGACCTGCTGAAGGACTACGACATCGTGATCGACGGGACGGACAATTTTCCGACGCGCTACCTGGTGAACGACGCCTGCGCGCTGCTGGACAAGCCGAACGTCTACGGTTCGATCTTTCGCTTCGAGGGCCAGGCGACGGTGTTCTGGGCCTCGCAGGGGCCCTGCTACCGGTGTCTCTACCCCGAGCCGCCCGATCCGGGCACGGTGCCGAGTTGCGCGGAGGGCGGTGTGCTGGGCGTGCTGCCCGGCGTGGTGGGGACGATCCAGGCGACGGAAGCGGTGAAGCTGATCCTGGGGCAGGGGGACCCGCTGACCGGGCGGCTGCTGCTGTTCGACGCGCTGAAGATGAAGTTCCGCGAGCTGAAGCTGCGCAAGGACCCGAAGTGTCCGCTGTGCGGGACGAACAAGACGATCACCGAGTTGATCGACTACGACTTTTTCTGCGGGGTCAGCCCGGCGCAGCAGAAGGCGGTGCATGTGGAGGAGGTCGATATCGAGGAGGTGGCGGCGGCGCTGGAGGCGGGGAAAATCCCGGCGGAGATCGACCTGCTGGACATCCGGGAGCCGTTCGAGGCGAAGATTGCGCAGATTCCGCAGTCGCGGCTGGTCTCGCTGGCGGAATTCAGCAAGCGGATGCACGAACTGGATAGCGCGCGGGAAATCTGGCTTTATTGTAAGGACGGAGCACGAAGCGCCAAGGCGTGGAAATTGCTCCATGACGCCGGTTTCAGGAAGATCAAAAATGTCTCAGGTGGAATCGATGCTTGGAGCGAAGAGATTGACCCCGCAACGCCGCGGTATTGAGCCGCGTTTCGAGGCGGGGGGCGCTTTGGCCATGGCGCAGCCCGGCACCGAGACGAGTCCCGATGTCGACGTCGAGGAAAAGCTGAAGGAGGCTTTCGCGCGGGGCTGGACGGTCATTGTCTGGAACGATCCGGTGAACCTGATGGACTATGTGGTCTACGTCTTCAAGACCGTGCTGAAGATGAACGAGCAGGACGCCACTCGCCACATGTGGGAGGTGCATCAAAAGGGGAAAAGCGTGTTGGCGCAGGAGACGAAGGAGAAGTCGGAGTCGATCGTGCACCGGTTACGGGGGTTCGGGTTGAACGCGACGATGGAGAAGGCGCCATGACCTGCGAGCAGGTCAACCCGGGGCTGTGGCAACTGCGCTTTCCGGAGCACGAGGCGGCATTTATCGTGCATGTGCTGGCGCAACTGGGGCGGCATTACGAGCAGGACATCGGGAAGCTGCCCCCGGCGTTGCGGGCCTACTGGCAGGGGAGCATCGGTAGTGGTGAGACGAGCGACGCGAAGGGCTTGCAGGAGGAGCAGGAGATGCTGGCCGAGGCGCGGGCGGAACTGCGGTCCGACCGGCTGGCGATGGTGGAGACGTGGATCAGCGAGTACGAGCTGGCCAAGAAACTCGACCCGTGGGAGGTGGCGCTGACGGGTGTGGAGCGGGACGAATTCGTGGCGATGCTGAACGACCGGCGGATGCAGATCGCGCTGGAACTGGGGGTGACCGAGGCGGACATGGACGCGGACGCGGAGGCGATTCCCGAGGACAAGCGGCGGCACGGCATCCTGGAAATCGATGTACTGGGCCACTTTATTCTGGCTACGCTGGGACCACAGATTTACCGACCATGACGATACCTTTCGACCGCACGGCTTACGACGCCTACATCTTCGACTGCGACGGGACGCTGGCCGACACGATGCCGATCCATTTCCAGGCCTGGACGGAGACGCTGGAGCTGAAGCTGGGCGAGCTGTCGCCGCTCTCCGAGGAACTTTTCTACCGGTGCGGGGGAATGCCCGCGCGGCAGATCATCGATCTGCTGAACCGGGAGTTCGGCTGCGACCTGCCGGTGGAGGAGACGGCACACGACAAGGAGATGCGTTTCGTGGAATTGCTGCCGGGGGTCAAGCCGGTGCAGGAGGTGGTGGATGTCTTGAACGGGCTCGCGCCGGGGACGAAGGTGGCGGTGGCCTCGGGCGGGCTGACCGACATCGTGCAGGAGACGCTGCTGATTCTCGATTTTCCCGTTGGGCCGGAGGAGAAGATCAAGTTCCTGATCGGTTCGGATCAAGTGACGCACGGGAAACCCGCGCCCGATCTATTTCTGCGCGCGGCGGAATTGATGGAAGCGGCACCGGGGCGGTGCCTGGTCTTCGAGGATGCCGAGCCGGGATTTCTCGCCGCGAAGGCCGCAGGGATGGATTGCATCGATGTGCGGCCGTACCGGTCGAATGTGGCGGAGGCGGGGAAGTATTGAGGATTACGGGGGAATGTCGGGCTTGTAACTTGTGGTCGCCGACTTGGCGGAGTTAGCGTCCAGATAGTCGGATTCCTCTTAACCTGCTTTCTTCAAACCTTCTCTCCAAGGACTGGAAATCATGAAAACGATGCTGCTCATTGGTGCCGTGGCAATCGCGGGCCTTTCCACACAGGTGCCGGTATCGGTGCCGGATTCTTCCCGTGGCTCCGATTTATCGGCTCCAGATCCGAAACTGAAAGCGTATATGCCCTCGAATCCGTTGATCGACTACAGCGGCTTTGAAAAAATCGTCCTTGCCACGGAGAAGCAGCGGGCAACCCACCGACTGTCGGAGTTCGATTTCATGGTCGCGACGCAGGAAAGCGGTGTCGTCGTGCTTGATGCGAGGAGTGCCTCGATGTATGCGCTCCGTCATATCAAGGGAGCGGTGAATCTGCCTTTTACCGATTTTACCGCCGATTCTCTTTCCCGAGTTATTCCAGCCAAGGACTCAAAAGTCCTTATCTACTGTAACAACAACTTTCTCGGGAGTCCAATCGCCTTTGCCTCGAAGACGGCCACGGCATCGCTCAATCTTTCGACCTACACGTCGCTCATTTCGTATGGCTATACCAATGTCTACGAACTCGGCCCGCTCCTTGACGTGAAAAGTACGGTACTTCCGTTCGAAGGCACCGAAGTCAAATAAAAGCGTTTGGTGTGAAAAGCTAGTTCGCGGCATCCGGTTTTGCCGGATGGGCCTTGAGCGCGGCGGCCATCGCGGTCGAGCTGAAGAGGAGGGTGTGCTTTTGCTTGTCGTAGAGGGCGGTGGCCTTGTCGCCCCGGGTCCAGCAGAGGCAGGTGGGATCGTCGCTGGTGGTGGGGTTCCAGGGCGTGCCGTCCGAGTCGGCGGCCAGGATGTTCTGTTGTTCCGTGTCGGTGAAGGCGCCTCCCTCGTCCTTGACGATGCGCGCGCCGACTTCCGTGGTGCCGATGAGGAAGACGGTCAGTTTATAACCGGCGGCGGCGAAGACGACCGTGCCGAAGGGCGATTGGGCGTTGGCCTCGGAATAGCCGATGGGCCGGCCGTAGCGGGCCACGCATTGCTCCACCGTTTCGCCGAGGTTGGCCCGGACGGGGAGGGTCAAAACAAGAAAGAGAAGGAGCGCGGACCGGAACATGGGATAGGGAGAGAATTAGCGGATAGAGGCCCTAGTTCAAATTACAAGCCGAGTTCCCTGGCGGCATCCCGCAATGAGGTGCCGGGCTTGCCCGCATTCCGCTTTTTTGCAGCGGCCAACTCACGCCGGTCTTCGAGATCCTCCAACGCGGCTTTAAGTTCCCGCAAAACGGCCTTGCCGCGACGGATCTGTTTGTCCAGATCGACCAAAGGCTTCTGTTTGAGGGCGGCGGTATTCATCGGTAAATTTCCTTGCGCAGGCCCACAGCATAAACAAATACGGTGTTGCCTTCGAGTTCAAAAATGGCGCGGTAATTTCCGATCCGCAATCGGTATTCGTTAGCGGAACCTTTCAACTTTTTCACGTTCCCGCTCAAATCTTCTTCGAGCAAGAAGAGTTTGTGACCGATCTCCCGGCATAACGCCAGCGGCATCGCCCTCAGCTTGGTTTTCACCTCATCGCTGAGAATGACCGTATAGCGCACAAATCAGTCTTGGACGGAGATGGCATGCGCCATCAAACCGGCACGGCGGGCAGTTTCCAGATTTCCCGGGCGTACTCGTGGATGGTGCGGTCGCTGGAGAATTTATCGACGCGCGCCGTGTTCAGGATGGCCATGCGGGCCCACTTCTTTTGGTCGCGGTAAGCGGCATCGACCCTGGCGTGTGCGTCGCTGTAGGAGCGGAAGTCGGCCAGGCAGAGATAGGGGTCGCCGCCCTCGAGGAAGGTGCGCTTGAGCGGGGAGAGGACGCCGGGTTCGTCGGGGGTGAAGAAGTTGGAGCCGGCCCAATCGACCACGGCGCGCAATTCCTCGTCGGCCTGGTAGTAGTCGTAGGGGTGGTAGCCCCTGGCCCAGAGCGCCTCGACTTCATCGACGGTGAGGCCGAAGATGAAGATGTTGTCCGGTCCGACTTCCTCGAGGATTTCGACGTTGGCGCCGTCGAGCGTGCCGATGGTGAGGGCGCCGTTGAGCGCGAGCTTCATGTTGCCCGTGCCGGAGGCTTCCTTGCCCGCCGTGGAAATCTGCTCGGAAATGTCCGCCGCCGGGATGATGCGGGAGGCGAGGGAGACGCGGTAGTTCGGCAGGAAGACGACCTTGAGCTTGTCGCCAACGCGGGGATCGCTGTTGATCTTCGCGCCGACCGCATTGATCGCCTTGATGATGGACTTGGCCAGGTCGTAACCGGGCGCGGCCTTGGCGGCGAAGATGAAGACGCGGGGGGTGACGTCGAGGTGCGGGTTCTGGAGGATGCGGCGGTAGAGCGCGAGGATGTGAAGCAGGTTCAGGTGCTGGCGCTTGTACTCGTGGAGGCGCTTGATCTGCACGTCGAAGAGGGCGGACGGATTGACCGTGACGCCGCATTCCTTAAGGATGATTTTGGCGAGATCGACCTTGTTGTCGTGTTTGACGGCCATGAAGTCGGCCTGGAAAGCGGGATCGTCGACCCACTGTTCCAGCTTGCGCAGTTCTTCAAGGTGCTTGACCCAGCCGTCGCCGATCTTCGACGTGATGAGCTTCGAGAGGCGGGGATTGGAAGCCTGGAGCCAGCGGCGCGGGGTGATGCCGTTGGTCTTGTTGTTGAACTTGCCGGGGTAGAATTCGTTGAAGTCGAAGAAGAGGTGTTTCTTGAGCAGCTCGGTGTGGAGCGCGGCGACGCCATTGACGGAGTGGCTGCCGACGACGGCGAGATTGGCCATGCGGACCATCTGCACGCCGCCTTCCTCGATGAGGGACATGCTCCGCTTTTTCGCGGCATCGCCGGGGTAGCGGGCCTCGACGGTCTCAAGATGGCGGCGGTTGATTTCGAAAATGATCTGGAGGTGGCGCGGCAATACTTTCTGGAAAAGGGGCACGCTCCATTTTTCCAGCGCCTCGGGCAGAAGCGTGTGGTTGGTATAGGCGAACGTCTTGGTGACGATTTCCCACGCCGCTTCCCAGGAGAGTTCGATTTCGTCGTGGAGGATGCGCTGGAGCTCGACCACGGCAATTGCGGGGTGGGTGTCGTTGAGTTGCATGGCCACCTTGGCCGCGAAGCCGGTCAGGTCGGGGTTGGTGCGGCGGTAGCGGCGGATGATGTCGCGCAGGGAGCAGGAAACGAAGAAGTATTGCTGGATGAGGCGGAGTTCCTTGCCCGCTTCGGTCTTGTCGTTCGGGTAAAGAACCTTCGAGACGGTTTCGCTCTGGGTCTTGGCGGCAAGGGCCTCGCTGTAACCGCCGCGGTTGAACGCCTCGAGGTTGATTTTCTCCGAGGGGCGCGATTCCCAGAGGCGGAGGAAGTTCACCGTGTTGGTGCCGTAACCGGGGATGGGGATGTCGTAGGGCACGCCGACGATCTTGGTGGTGTTTTTCCAACGGGGGATGTAGTTGCCCTTGTCGTCGAAGACGTTTTCGACATGGCCGTAAAGCTCGACGACCTGGGTGTACTCGGGGCGGACGATTTCCCACGGCGTGCCGAAGCGCATCCAGTCGTCGGGCAGCTCGATCTGGTGACCGTTGTTGAACTCCTGACGGAACAGGCCGAACTCATAGTGGATGCCGTAGCCGACCGCGGGGTAATCGAGCGTGGCGAGCGAATCGAGGAAGCAGGCGGCGAGCCGACCGAGACCGCCGTTGCCCAGGCCCATGTCGTATTCCTCTCCGCGCAGTTCCTCGATATCGTGGCCCAGTTCCTTCAGCGCCTCCACCGTCTCCTGGTGGATGCCGGCGTTGTACAGGCCATTGGAGAAAAGGCGCCCCATGAGAAATTCGAGCGAGAGATAATAGACGCGGCGGACATCCTGCTGGTTATGCACGGCCTGGGTGGCGATCATCCGCTCGATGATCCGCTCCTGCACGGCCTTCGAGGTGGCCAGCCACCAGTCCCGCTTGGTGGCGGAGTGGACGTCGTGGGCCAGGCTGAACTTCAGTTGGTGAAGGATCGATTCCTTCATCGAGGTGGCGGACTTTTCGAAAAAGCTGTGGAATTTGGGATTGGTGGTCATGGGGCGATGGGGTGAGGGGAGGAAGAAAGGGGTTGGAGAACAAAGAAATGACCGGCAAAGGGAGAGGAGTCGAGCTTAAGTTAACGCAGGCACGGAAACGGAGCAATTCGAGCAAGAAGTCTGCCACCAATGTTTAATTGGGGGAGATCGCGCCGAGATTCTTGCTTGAGGTTGTCCGCCCCGAAGGCTTTTCTTTTTTGAGGCGAGGTCTCAAAACGAAGTCTGTAATATAAAGACTTGCCTCAACGGCTTCTTTCGTCTTTGATGAATGGCTGCGCTTGATAACCCGGCTTTGGCTTGGTGGCGCGGAAGGCAACCTTTAACCCTCTTCCGCCTAGGTTAAGGCGGTTTTGTTGTCTTTGGCAGTGTAGATAAGCCCGGTTCTTTAAATCGCCGGGTGCAGCAAGTACCCGCGCCACCGGCGCCCCCTAATCCCATGAGTGCAATGCAAGAATTGTTGGGCAAATCGATGCGATCGTTTGCCGAAGGCAGTATCGTCAAGGGACGCATCCTGCAAAAACGTACCAATGAAGTCCTCGTCGATATCGGCTACAAGTCCGAGGGCATCATCAGTCTGAGCGAATTCGAAGGCGAAGAAGGCGACAACCTCGAAGTCGGCAGCGAAGTCGAAGTCCTCCTCGAACGGCTCGAAAACGACGAAGGCATGGTCGTTCTCTCCAAGGAGAAGGCCGCCCAGAAACAGAACTGGGAAAAGATCGTCGCCATTTTCAATAACGGTGGACTCATCAACGGCAAGGTCAAGGCCGTGGTCAAGGGCGGGCTTATGCTCAATGTGGGCGTCGAGGCGTTTCTCCCCGGCTCACAGGTCGATATTATCGCACCGAAAGACCTCCGCATTTACGAAGGCAAGACGCTCGAGTGTAAAATTGTCAAGCTGAACGAGGAGCGCAAAAACGTCGTC
>CAJCII010000002.1 GCA_903970335.1 Bacteroidota bacterium
CGGCTCTGCCCGAGGTAAGCAAAGCATGCGTCCTCCTGAGAAAACTGCTCACGAAACTCTTTCAATGTCTTGGGGAAACCCGGTCGGGCCATCCAGCAAGCATGGGCCAAGCGTCACGGGAGTCAACGGGATAAGCATATCCATCTAATATGTATATCGGGATTGTCGAAATAGGGGTTAAGCAAAAGAGGTATTTCAGGGGCAATATCAGGACTATGGTGTCTTGCTCGATTTTGCGGATTGAGCAGAGGGAAAAGATTCGCTTTGTGACCGTTGTCATTACAGACGTCGCAACTGAACAACAGGTTTTCCCAGTCGTACGAAAGCCAGAAATAGCCAGGCTTATTTAGCCTACCCTTTCGATTTTGCTTCCAGGCCTCCTTCGGACGAAAATGTTCAACTGCACCATGACTACGGGGAAGAGCTGTTTCGCAATAAGCACACTTCAGAAATTGACCTTTTCTTAAGCACTCTTTGACTTCGCGAGAACCATAGATTCGATGTTTGATACAGACTTCTCTCGTAGTGGTCCAACGCTGCCACAATATAAGCGTTTCTGCCCCCCAATCCTGCTCAAGCTTAGTCGGCGGATACTGCCGCTTAATCATTAACATGGCTTGGCTTGCTTGAGTGCATTGCTTGTAACCGACGCTTAGCCCACGAACTTGATTTAGAGGGGCCGGGAGGCGCCTCATTTTCTAGTCGACTTGTCAATCTACTCAATTCGAGTGCTTCATCCTTCGATAACTTTTCTTTTTTGAGCAAGTTTAAACGCTTTTTGAATAATTTTTGATAAGTAAGAGAGCGTGTGGCCTTCATTCCATACAGATCGCTGGTCATGATTTGATCCAATCGCCAACCGCGAACGTGAATTGGATTGTTATCGATCACAATTTCTTCGGATTTAGTAACGCTTGACTCCACACGCTTTAATAAAGCTAGATTAGCTCGCGCGCCAGCGGCTTGTACTATCAGAGGGCTATGCGTCGTAACAATAAATTGCGTATTTGGAAATTGTTTTCCTAGAAAATCCATAACCCGCGCCTGCCAGCGTGGATGCATGTGCAGATCAAATTCATCTATGAGCACCACAGCAGGTCCAGTTTCAGGTAGATCGAGATGACTATAGCGAATATGCATTCGATGCACAAAATCAATAAGCCATGCGGCCATTGTCTTATATCCCAAGCTAAGAGCACCGAAGGGAACGGATCCGTACGGAGTTTTAAACATCACGGTCATTACTGATGAACCGGAAAAGAGCGAAAAGGGCTCCACGGTAATTTCAAAAATGTCTGGAAGAATATTGATTAAACACTTTTTAGCTTGAGACAGACTTCTTTTAGCTATCGGTTCATTCTTTCCACCAGATTTTGACGCATGATCTAACCCTAATATCCATTGTTCGGGGCTTAGCAAGGGCTGATCGTCGTTGAACAAAGTATTCGTTTGCGAGTTGCCCGCACGTCGAGCAAAGGCCTCGCTTGTTAAATACGGAGACGAAGGGCCAGCGATATGTCGATTTGCTCCATAACCTAGGACAAAATATTGATCATAGAAGCTGAGCGCGCGCGGCATTACCATGTTAGCCACAATGCTGATCTTCTGCTCAGCTGTTCCAAAGGTAAGATCATACTTGTATTCAAATGCATGATCTAACGCATCTTTATTTATCGGTAGGCGAGATTCTTTGGGGTTAGTATGGGCATTTGCTAACGTATGGGAGGGCCGAGAGACTTCTAATGAGACTTCCATATTTGTTGGCTTCTGCCAAGGCCTAGGAACATTTCCTATATGCCAGTTAAACCAACCCTGACCGCCACCCGCAGGACGAAAGGGAGGAGGTCCCAATTTGGTTTTGCCATTGGTTTTTCCCTGTTCAGGGAGAGTGGGCTCTTGTTCAGGCTGCAAAGAGGCCAAATACTGTAGAAGAGTTGTTTTGCCTGTTCCATTCTCACCGAGGACGACAGTCCATTGAGCCAAGCGTCCATTCGGAAAGCAAAAATCCAGATGCGCTCCAGAGCGGAAGGTTCGAATGTTCTTCAGCCGAAAATGTCTAAAGTATCGGCAGAGAGGAGCTTTCGAGTGCTCCTTTTGTTCCAGATCGGACTTCGTCATGTCTTCCAGTTTACTCTTTAGCGGAAAAAGGGACAGGCATCTTTTTGGGTCTCATTGCCAAATTAACGCCCCCCGGTCTTACTCCCCGCCTTCAAATACCGCTGCGCAAATTGCAGAAACGTCGGCCAGTCGGGCAGATCGCTGTGCCCGCCGGTATGGTACCGAAACGCGATCTCCCCCGAAACCAACGCCACGTCCGGCGCGGGCATCTCCATCGCGCCCAGGTCCTTCTTACCCAGCAGCCGGTACACCGGCCCCGCCGTTACCGCCGCCATAAATGCCCCATGCGGATCGGCCCATTGGTCCGTCGTCCCGCCGTTGAGGAAAATCGGACGCGGCGCCACCAGCGCGATCAGCTCGTCCGAATCGACCGGGAGATCGTTCCAGTGCCCGGCGTATTTATGGAAATTCTCGTCCACCCAATGCGAGGCCGCCACCCGGTCCACCGTCTCGCCCCAGTTCCGCCGGGACGGCTTCGCCCCCAGCTCGCCCGAGCAACTCGGGTACACGATCGCCCAGCGCGGATCGAGCGCCGCCGCCAGCAGCGCCGTCTTCCCATAGCGCGAATGCCCCTCCACCCCCATCTGCGTCGCATCGACCGATTTGTCCGTCTCGAAATAATCCATCGCCCGGCTCAGCCCCCACGCCCACGCCGAAAGCGCACCCCAATCGTCCGGCTTTCGCGGCTGGCCCTGCGCCATCAAACCGATGATCCCCGAAGTCAGTCCCCCCTTGTAATCGTTCTGGATCGGCCCGACTTCCATCGTCCCATACCCCCACCCGATCGCCAGCAACTGATAGAGCGGACTGTCCGGTGCCGGCTCCTTTTCGGTTACCGGTGGGGCGTTCGGTTTCGGTGAGCCGTACCCCCCCGGGCCTGCCGTCACGGTCACGATCATCGGCACCGGACCGGTCGCGTTCGCCGGCGTGTACATCGTCAGGTTGATGCTCGGACTCACGCTTGGGTACCGCGAATTATCGATGTGCCCCACCACCGTCTTCTTGATCGCCAGTCCCCCCGCGGCCTTCGGGTCGGTGCTCGTCACCTCCCAGGTTATCTTCGGGGTGTTCTCCGGAATCCGCCCATACACCTCCCGGCGAAAATCCTCCAAAATCTCCGGGCGGCGCTGCTTCCACCACGTCTCGGCATCCTTCACCCGCTGACCGTTCTTCAGCACCAGCGGATCGGGCAGGGGATAGGGATTAGCCAGGGCTTCGTCGTAATTGGCGGGCGGCGCGGGCTTCTTGACGGCGGCAGGAGCATTCGTCTCCGCCGTCGGAGCCGGGCTCTGTCCCCGCGCGTTAGGCATGACCGGGCCAAACAGCAGGCCCACGCCGATCGCCAGAATGGGCCAAGCCACAGGCAACGCGCTCGTTTTCAACCCCTCCATCCTACCCCCCCGCTTTTTCCCCGTCCAGCGCCGCCCATGGACAACATTTTTCCTCTCTGGCCTGATTGGCCTGAACGTCCAAAATGCCCAGTCTGACCTAAAACTATAGGCAAGACTGCCCATTTAAGCCCCGCTTCGGATCGCCCCTAGACCCGCAGGTCGAAGAACCGGGGTTCCCCCTGGACGTTGGCCGCCCGGTGGAGCATGACGGCCAGCTCCCGCATATGGTAGTCCCCCCACATCGAGGCCTCCCCGCAGGGCACCTTCCGCCCGGGCGGGATATAGTCCCAGCCGTTGGGCCGGTGATAGACCGAGTGGAGGAGCAGTCCCTCGTGGGCGGTATCCAAGGAGAGATAGGACTCGGAGAGCAGGGTCCGGGCGATGGTCAGTCCGGCCTGATAGTAGCGGGTGCCCTTTTGGTTGTGGAGGTTCCGCTTCAGGTAGCTCCCGAGGCGGAGCAGACCCTGCGCGGCGATGGCGGCGGCGCTGCTGTCCACCGGCTCATAGTCGTTGTAGGGCTCGGCGGGACGGTCGAGGTAGTCGCCGAGGTGGGCAAGACCGGGTGCTCCGGTGTCCCAGTAGGGAATGCCGTCGAGGGGGGTGTACTGGAGGTAGAAATCGGCGACGGCTTCGGAGACCTGGAGGAAACGGGCGAGGATTTTGTCCTTGCCGCCATAGGGTGCGAGTGAAGCTTCGGGCCGGGTCTCGAGAAATTCGAGTTCCTCGGGATAGCCGCAGAGGATCCAGGCGAGGCCGCGGGTCCAGGTGGAGAACGGGGAGTAGCCCTGCTGGCTGTTGGGGCAGCGGTAGGCTCCGTCGTTGGTGTTGAAGATCGACTCGTGGGCGGTGCGTCCGCGGAGGTCGTAGGAGTCGCGGCCCTCACCGTAGTAGACGGCGTAGCGGGCGGTGGTCTCGGCGTGCTGAAGGAGGCGTTCGAGGAGGGAGATGGGGCGGTCCATTTCGCCCATGAGCTTGTGGCCGAGGATGTGGCTGAGGGCGAGGGCGCGGAGCGAGCGGATGGTGTCGGCGAAGAGGGAGTGGGGGCCGTTGAAGGAGTAGATGTAGCCGGAGTTGGGGGTAAGCTGGGTCCAGCGTGCGGCCTGCACCGCGCCGGTGGCCTTGAGGGCGAGTTCGTAGAAGTTCTTCTCCCAGGCGTTGTAGGGGATGAGGCCCTCGCCCATGAGGCGAAGGAGATTGCCGTAGGTGCTGACGTTGTTGAAGCCGTGGTCGTGGACGCCGATGTGGGTGATGTGAGACGCCATTAAGTCGACGGTGTTGCGGCGGCCGATGTCGAGGAAGGCTTCGTCGTGGGTGACCTCGAACTGATAGATCGCGCCGCCGAACTGGAAGCCCTGGGTCCACTCGGTCCAGCCACGGGAGGTGTACTCGCCCTTGGCGGTGAAGACCGGGGTGCCGCGCTCGGGATTCCAGCGGTCCTGGAGGCGATGGATTTTTTCGCCGGAGAGACGGAAGAGTTCGTCGAGGGCGGGTTGGAGAGCGGCGGGGGTGAGGGAGTAATCGATCTGGATCATAGGAAAGAGATTGAGCTTGGAGGGGGCGCGTAACTGCGGCAAGCCAGCGATTTTCTAAAGGCGGCGGAGGTGGAAGCCGCCGTCGAGGTTGATGACGTCGCCGGTGGAGAAGGGGAAGTGGCCCTCGAGGATGGCCTTGGCGGCGAGGCCGACATCCTGCGGAGTGCCCCAGCGCTTTTGCGGGACGAGGCCGTCGGCGAGCATCTTATCGTACTTGTCCTTGACGCCAGAGGTCATGTCGGTGGCCATGATGCCGGGGCGAAGTTCGAGGACCTGCACTCCGGCGTCGGCGAGGCGGACGGCCCAGAGTTGCGTGGCCATGCCGAGTCCGGCCTTGGAGATGCAGTACTCGCCACGGTTGATGGAGGCGGTGTTGGCGGAGAGGGAAGTGACGAAGAGGAGTTTGTAACCGCCAGAAAGGCGGGACTTTCCCGGATTCGCGAGCCAGTAGCGGGCCGCGAGCTGGGAGAGAAAGTAAGGGCCCTTGAGGTTGATGCCGACGACCTCGTCGAAGATTTCCTCGGTCGCTTCGGTAATGTCGGCGCGGACGCGGGGGGCGATGCCAGCGTTGTTGATGAGGGCATCGAGATGGCCGTAGGCGGCGAGGGTGGCGTCGAAGAGGCGCTGGCGGTCGGCGGCGAGGCCGATGTTGCCGCCGACGAGGGCGAATTTCTGCTCCGGGTTCGGCGCGAGTTTCTGGCAGGCGAGCGCGGTGGTTTCGGCGGCTTCCTGGTTGTTGGCGTAGTGGATGGCGACGGAGAAACCGGCCTGGGCGAGGGTTTCGGCGACACCACGACCGAGGCCGCGGGACGAGCCGGTGACGAGAACGACGGCGGGAGTGGGCATGGCCTATTTCCCTCTCGCCTTGGCGACGGCGGCGATGAATTGGGAGGCGAGGTTGGTGAGTTTGGCCCAGTCCTTGTTCTTGAGGATGTCCTTGCTGACGAGGCTGCTGCCCGCCGCGACGGCGACGCAACCGGCCTTGATGAAGTCGCCTGCGGTGTTTACATCGACGCCGCCAGTGGGGACGATTTTCAGGTGAGGGAGCGGGCCGCGAATGGCCGAGATGTATTTGGGCCCAAGACCGTCGGCGGGGAAGATCTTGATGAAATCGGCCCCGAGTTCGTAGGCAGTCTGTGCCTCGGTCGGCGTGTAGGAGCCGGAGAAGATGGGTTTGTCGACCTTGTTGCAAAAGGCGATGACTTCAGGTTTGAGGACGGGAGTGATGACATATTCGGCCCCTGCATCGATGGCGGCCTGGGCAGTCTTGACGTCGAGGACGCTGCCGACGCCGGCGAGGACCTTGTCGCCGAAGACGCGGCGGACATCGGCGATGACCTGGAGGGCGTTGGGCGTGGTCATGGTGATTTCGATGCCGGAGACGCCGCCGTCGATGAGGGCGCGGCTGGCGTCGATGAGTTGTTCGGAGTTGTCGGCGCGGATGATGGCGACGACGCCGGGAGTGAGGAGGCCGGAGATGATTTGGTCTTTAGTCATAAAATACGCGGGTCAGCGTTGCACGCGGCCGGAGCCGTCGCCGGCGAGGAGGGCCTCGACTTCGCCGAGCTTGACGAGGTTGAAGTCGCCGCTGATGGAGTGTTTGAGGCAACTGGCGGCGACGGCGAATTCGATGGCGTCCTGGGGCGATTTCTTTTTGCCGAGGGCGTAGATGAGTCCGGCGGCGAAGGAGTCGCCACCACCGACGCGATCGACGATGTGGACATCGTAGCGGCGGCTGAAGCAGGCCTTGCCGGCGGTGAAGTAGACGGCGGACCAGCCGTTGTGCGAGGCGGAGAAGCTTTCGCGCAGGGTGATGGCGACGCCCTTGAACTTGAAGCGTTCGGTGAGTTGGGTGGCGACCTCAACGTAGCGGGAG
>CAJCII010000003.1 GCA_903970335.1 Bacteroidota bacterium
GCGGCTCTGCCCGAGGTAAGCAAAGCATGCGTCCTCCTGAGAAAACTGCTCACGAAACTCTTTCAATGTCTTGGGGAAACCCGGTCGGGCCATCCAGCAAGCATGGGCCAAGCGTCACGGGAGTCAACGGGATAAGCATATATAGTCATATATCAATCCTGTTACCTTGTTCCCAAATTGCCGTCATCTGCAGGAGCTTGGCAACGACTAGTTAACTACCCCACCCGCTTCTTCACATCCTCCTGCACCTCGGCCCACCACGCTTCCAGGAACGCCTTCCGCTCCACCTTGATCGCCTCCAGGTCCCCGCTTGCCGCGGCCCGCGTGAAGAAATAGAACTTGATCTTCGGTTCCGTCCCGCTCCCCCGCACCGCCATCCGACCCCCGTCGGCCAGGTGGAACAGCAGCATGATCTCCTTCGGGATTTTCTTCCCGTCGATGTCCGTGAAATCCTGCAACCCGAAATCGTCCACCCGCGTCACCGCCTGCCCCTGGTATGTCGCGGGCGGTTCCGCACGGAACGACGCCAGCAACTTCGCGATCTGTTTCGCCCCCTGCGCGCCCTCGAACGTCAGCGTCCCCAGCCGCTCCGTATAGAATCCCATCTGCCGGTAAATCGCATCGAGATACTCCGCCAGCGTCTGCCCTTGCGACTTCGCCCACGCCGCCACTTCCGCGAACATCAGCACCGCCGCGTTCCCGTCCTTGTCCCGTACGTAATCGCCCCCCGTGTACCCGTAGCTCTCCTCGCCCGCGAAGATCACAAACCGGCTCTTTTCCAGCGAGACGTTGCGCCGTTGCGCGTGCCCCAGTTTGCCGAATTCGGGATCGCCGTGCGCCTTCTCGTAATCGTGCATCTTCTCTCCGATGTACTTGAACCCCGTCAGCGTATCGATGCAATCGACCCCAAAATGCTCCGCGATCTTCCGTTGCAGGTCGGTCGTCACGAACGTCTTGATAATCGTCGCGTTACTGCGATTCGATTCGGTGATGATTCCCTGCGCGATCAGCCGCGAGGTCCGGTAATAGGCCAGGATCGAGCCGATCTGGTTTCCCGTCAGCAGGATCATCTTCCCGCTCGCGTCCCGCACCGCCACGCCCATCCGGTCGCAATCGGGGTCTGTCGCCATCACCACGTCCGCTTTTTCCGCCTCCGCCTGCCGGATCGCCAGTTCCAGCGCCTCCGCATTTTCCGGGTTCGGCGATTTCACCGTCGGGAATCGACTGTCGCCCACGCGCTGCGCCTCCACGATCGAATACCGGAACCCGAAGGCATCGAGCAAAGCCGGGATCGCCCGGATGCCCGTCCCATGCAGCGGCGTGTAAACGAATTTCAGGCGGTCGCTCGTGCCCAGCACCGCCTCCGGCTCCAGCACCAGGTTCCCCACCGCGTTCCGGTAAATGACATCCATCTCCGGCTCCAGGATAATCGTCTGGCCCGGCGTGGCGACGCCCCCCCGCAAGGCCGCCAGTGCGCCCGGATCGGCCGAGAGTTTCGCGAAATGTTTCGTGATCCCCGAGGCATGAGGCTCCACCACCTGTCCGCCGTCGCTCGAATAAAACTTCATCCCGTTATCGTGCGGCGGATTATGGCTCGCCGTGATCATGATCCCCGCCTGCGCCCCCGTCGCGCGGGTGGAAAACGAAAGCTGCGGCGTCGACCGGTCCTCCGGAAAAAGCAGCGCATCGATCCCCAGCGCATTCAGCGATTTCGCCGCCGCCTGCGCGAAGGCCTGTGAAAAATGCCGCGTGTCGTGCGCCACCACCACGCTCAGCTTCTCCCCCGGATAGCCCTCGATCAGGTACGCGCCCAGCGCCGACACCGCCCGGTCCACGTTGCTGAAATTCAGCATGTTCGTGCCGGTGCCCGGAAACTCGGGCCGGTCCAGCGGCTGCGGTTGTCCCTTCTCCGCCACCGTCACCACCTTCCCGATCGTCCGTCCGCGCATCCCGCCCGTCCCGAACGCGATGTCCCGGAAAAACCGGTCGTCCAGCTCCGTCCAGGCCGCCACCGACAGCAACTCGTCGATGCTCGCCCGCTCCACCTCCGTCGCCGCCGGATCGTCGTAGACCCGTGCGATGTTCAGTTGCGTCGAGGGGAGCAGCCGGGCTTTGGCTTCTTCGGTAAAGATCAGCGGTGCGGAGGTTGACATGGCGGGTTTTTTTCGAGCATAGGTCGTGCCTCGCCGCCAGCGCAAGACCGGAGGCTTTTTCTGCAAAAAGATGCAGTCGCCGGACTTCGTGCTACTTTGCACAAAAATCGATCTCCTTCTTGTAAAATACCATGACCACCACCATTACCGTCGCTCCCTCCAACCTGATCGCCAACCTCAACTGGCGCTACGCCACCAAAGCCTTCGACTCCTCGAAGACCATCTCACTCGAAGTTTGGAACGCCCTTGAGGAAACGCTCATCTTGACCCCTTCTTCCTGCGGTCTTCAGCCTTGGAAATTCATCGTCGTCACCGGCCCGGAAACCAAGGCCCGGCTCAGGCCCCACTCCTGGAACCAGTCGCAGGTAACCGATTGCTCCCACTACGTCGTTTTCGCCAGTCTCCTGAAAATCACCGAGTCCGATGTCGATAAATTCCTCGCCCGTACCGTCGAGGTGCGCGGCTGTACCCTCGAATCGCTCCAGTCCTTTCGCGGCATGGTGGTCGGTGAAGTCATCCACGGCCCCCGCAGCAAGGTCGCCGCAGAATGGGCTGTCCGCCAGGCCTACATCGCCCTCGGCAATTTCATGACCGCCGCCGCCCTCCTCCAGGTCGATACCTGCCCCATGGAAGGCTTCGTCCCCGCCGAGTACGACAAGATTCTCGGTCTCCCCGAAAAAGGCCTCACCGCCACCGTCTGCTGCGCCGCCGGGTACCGCAGTGAAACCGACAAATACGCCCGCCTCCCCAAGGTCCGCTTCACCGCCTCCGACGTCGTCGAGCATATTACCGTCTGAACCCATCCTGAAACCTCAACAAAAGCTCTTCGGAAGATAGTCCCTTGCTTTATTTTGTGCGGTCTCCGATGAGAATTGCTGAAGTGCCCGGATCGCGCTGGAGGAAATATGCTGGAACTCTCGACCGCAGGGGAGGTAGACGATCTCGATTCCCGGCAGGAGGTCTTCGTGAAAACGGGCTTGGTTCAACTCAAACTGAAGGTCGAAACCATCCCGAAGACCACGAACCACCACCGGGTTGGCATAAGTTCGGATTTCCTGGACTAGCTCGATGAGCAAGTTGGAAAATGGTCGAACCTCTCGATACGGAATGCAGGATTTGATTTGCATGGTCCGGTTCTCCGGCGATTCGTCGGCTTTGGTCGGGTTGGTACCGACCGCCACCACGACTTTATCGAAGAGCTTCTCGGCTTTGGCGAGAATATCGAAATGTCCGAGGTGAAAGGGATTGAAGCTCCCGGCATAGATTCCGATCGTTGGCCGATAGGCTTCCACATATTCCGCAAGCCGATTAAGTGTTTCGATGTTCTGCTGTCTCAGGAATTCGCAGCGTCCTTTCCGGTAGTCGGGCCAGGAAACATATTGGTATTCTTTGGCGACGGCTTTCTCCCAGGCCATCAGTTTGGCTGTCGATGTTTCGTTTAGAATGGATCGATCGAGCGCGTTCAGAATTTCGGCCGTTGGACCTGTTCCCTGGCCAGTCTTGGTTCCCTCAATCGCCAAAGCCACTTCCTCGACGAAAGGCTGTTCAAGCTCCACTGACTTTAGAAAAAGCCGAGCGGACTCTTCCTCATTTGTAGAACTGTCGGGAAGGTAGATCGCGTCATGAAAAAGAATGGCCAGACGGACTTTGTCCAAAAGCTCACCCGAGACATCCTTGGGAATTCTTGTCCAGAGATCTTCGAGATGATGCAGGGTGTGCCAGTACCTATGGGGCTCTGTCATGCGTCGCATCAGATCGTCGGCTAACTGCTGCAACTTATCCGGGGCAGTGCTGGACAAAACGGATATTTGTTGGAGGCATTCAAAAATATCCATGGTGCAAATAAAACGTAATCTCGGAAGCTAAGTAGAAAATACGCAACTCGCTGGGTTACCCGTTCCAAGCCTTATCTCTTGCCCCGTCTGCCCGCAATACCGCCTACCCCAACTGCGGTTGCCCGTAATACGCATCCGCGCCGTGTTTGCGCAGGAAATGTTTGTTCAGCAAGTTGCGACCGATCGGTCTCGCCTGCGGATTGATCTGCAGCGCCTTCAGCGCCATCTCTGCGACGATTTCCAGGGCAAAGGCGTTCTCCACCGCCTTCGCGCCCGAGGGACCCCAGACAAACGGCCCATGCCCGTGCACCAGCACCGCCGGCACGTCCACCGGGTCCAGACCCAACTCCTTGAATCGCTCCACGATGACATTCCCCGTCTCCCACTCGTACATGCCCTTGATCTCCGCCTCCTTCATCGGACGCGTCACCGGCACTTCCCCGTAAAAATAATCCGCATGTGTCGTCCCCAGGCACGGAATCGCCATCCCGGCCTGCGCGAAGGACACCGCATGGCGCGAATGCGTATGCACCACCGCCCGCATCCCGACAAAGCCACGGAAAAGCCGCACGTGCGTCGGCGTGTCCGACGACGGTCGCAGCTTGCCGTCGATTTTCTTTCCGTCCCCGTCGATCAGCACGATATCTTCGAGCGTCAGCTTATTGTAATCGACCCCGCTCGGCTTGATCGCAATCACTCCCCGCTCCCGGTCCAGGATGCTGACGTTCCCGAACGTAAGATCGACCAGCCCAACCTTTGGCAACATCTGGTTTGCCTCCAGGCATTCCTTCCTCAATTCGTCGAAGCGTCTCATGGTTGTCGGAGCTTAGCGCGGCACCAGTCCGTTACGGAAAACATTCTCGCCGGGGTAGGGGAGGCCCGCTGGCAACGGCGTGTAGATTTCCGCCACCCCCAGCAACTTCAGTGCGTCGTACAGCACCGCTCCGCAGTGATTGAACGCCACCGCCGCGTGGTGATGGAACCGCCCCAGCAACACATGCCGATAGAACCGACGGAATCCCGGGATATACGCCGTGCCCGTGCAGCCGAACGTCATCGGGTCGAGATCGAGGAAATGCCCCTCCGCGATATAGGCGCGCAACTTGTCGCCCACCCCGTGCACCTGCACCACCGTGATCGGCGAACCCACGATCTGCCCCTCAATCGTCCCGCGCGTGATGTCCGGCGCCGTGTCCGGCTCCATCAACCGCTTCATGATCACCTGGTGCTTCATCTCCGCATTCTTCAGCAACCGCGACGCCGTGTTCCCGCAATGGAACATCCCCACCATTTCCTGAATCGGGTACTCCGCCAGCTTCGCGTGCAGATCCTTCGGGATGCTGTGATTGATGTCCAGAATCGTCACCGTCTGGTTCGAGGCGTACTGGCCCAGCAACTCCGCCACCAGCGAGTAGGCATCGTTCTCGCACGCGATCGGGAAACCCTTGTCCGCCATCCGCCCGTTGATAAAACACGGCACATGCTTCAGGCTCAGTTCCTGTTCGGACCAACATTGCGTAGCCGCTCCCGAGAGCTTCAACCGGTCCCGGAAATTCTTGATCGCCTTCTCGTAATCGGAAAGTCGCGAGACGAATTCCTCGTCCTTCGGTACTCCCGCCACCGCCGTCTTCATCTCCGTCGCGATGGCCGCCGCGCCGCCCTCCGCCTTGATCTTCTTGATCTCGTTCTGCAGGTCGAAAAGCCCCAGCTCCTCCACCTCGATCCCGATCGAATTGATCGACGCCAGATTGTAATTACACGTCTCGAAGTCCCGTGGACGCGGCCCAAACAGCCCGATCGTCGCGTTCTTCGCCCCCTTCACCACCTTCATGATCTTGATGAAATGCTGGATTTCCACGACGCCTTCCTCCGCGCTCACCACCGGCGCTTCCGGAATGTGAATCCGATTCAAAAAGCCCCGCTTCGAGACTGCCATCACCGCCGAGAGCAGGCCGCACAACGCATCGCCTCGCTTCTGCAACAGGCTCGCCGCGTTCTCTTCCGCCGCCGCCAGGATCACCGCAAAGCCGCCGAATTCCTTCAGGAAAACTGCGTCCTCGATTTCCGGCGAGAAATTCCCGAGGTAAAACACCACCGCGTCCACGCCCGCCGCCTTCAGTTGCGTCGCCGCTTCCAGCGCGTGCTCCTTCGTCTCGATGATTCGCGAATCCCCCACCGGCGTAATCAACTCGATTCCCGCGTCCGACGCCGCCTTCAGCAGTCGCTGCGTCCGTTCGTCCGAAAGCGCGCGGGGAAAACAGTTGCGCGAGGCCGAGACGAGGCCGAGTTTGATGTCCGGTGAATAGGTGCCGAGAGGTAGGTGCATAAGAGAATAATCGATTGGTTGATTGTTAAATAGGGGAGGTTGGGACTCCCGGCAAAATAAATCCGGCGCTAGGCCTTCCGGACCTGTTCTTCCTTGAGTCGGATGAGGTCCTTCATGACATGCCCCAGGTCGGCCTGCGCCTGCCTTCCGCCGAAGGCATCGTGCAGCTCGTGGTAAAGTCGATAAAGCCGGTCGTAGACTTTCTGGTTCTCCGGGTTCGGCTGGTAGGAAATCTCCTTGAGCGACGTCATCTTCTCCTGTGCTTCCAGGAAAGAATCGTACCCGCCCTTCGCTTTGCCCGCCAGTACCGCCGCCGCCACCGCGGACCCCAGCGCGCACGCCTGGCTGGAACCGGAGACCTGCATCGTTCGTCCCGTCGCGTCCGCGTAAATCTGCATGAGGAGGCTGTTCTTCTCCGCGATCCCGCCGCAACAGACCACCCGCCGGATCGGCACCCCGTACTCCTCGATCCGCTCGATGATCGCCCGAGCCCCGAACGCCGTCGCCTCGATCAACGCCCGGTAAATCTCCGCTGGCGTCGTGTACAGCGTCTGCCCCAGCAACAACCCCGTCAGCATCGGATCGACCAAAATCGTCCGGTTCCCGTTGTTCCAGTCCAGCGCCAGCAACCCGCTCTGGCCGGGCCGCAACGTCGCCGCTTCCCGCGACAACTCCGCATGGAGGGCACCTTCGCCCTTGCACACCACTTCGACGAACCACTTGAAAATATCCCCCACCGCCGACTGCCCCGCTTCAATGCCGTAGAACCCCGGCAAAATCGCCCCCTTCACGATCCCGCAAATCCCCGGAATGTCCGCGATCTTCTTCTCCGCCGACACCACCGCGCAGTCGCACGTCGAGGTCCCGATCGCCTTCACCAGCACCCCCTCCTCGATCCCGCTCCCGATCGCCCCGTAATGCACGTCGAACTCCCCGATCGCAATCGGGATACCCTCCGGCAGCCCCAGCTTCGTCGCCCATTCGCCGCCCAGCGTCCCCGCTGGCACCGTCGCGTCATGCGCCTGGTCGTACAGCCGGTCCCGTAAATCGGCCAGCTTCGGGTCCAGCAATGCCAGAAATTCCTTGTCCGGCAAACCGCCCCACTCGTCACAATACAGCGCCTTGTGCCCCGCCGCGCAAATCCCCCGCACCGTCTTCCTCGGGTCCTTCACCCCGGCCAGCACGGACGGCACATAATCGGCCAGTTCCACCCAGCTATACGCCGCCGCAAACGCCTCCGGGTCCGCCTTCAGGCAACGCCAGATCTTCGACCAGAACCACTCCGACGAATACGTGTTCCCGCACTTCGCGATATACTCCGGCCGATGCTTCGCCGCCAGTCGCGTGATCTCCGCCGCCTCCTGGTAACTCGTATGGTCCTTCCACAGCCAGCATTGCGCCGCCAGGTTCGTGTTCCACTTCGGATCGAGCGCGATCGGCACATTGGCCGCATCCACGGGCAGGGGACTCGACCCCGTCGTGTCCACCCCGATCCCGATCACCTTCTCCGCCGAAAATCCCGGCTTCGTCCGCGCCAGCTCCAGCGCCCCCAGTACGCTCTTCTCCAGCCCGAACAGATAGTCCCCCGGATGTTGCCGCGCCAGGTGATGGTCGTTCTTGTCCAGCAGCACCCCTTGGTACCCGCTCGGGTAATCCACCACCGCTGTGCCTAGTTCTTCCCCCGTGGCGCAATCCACCACCAGGGCCCGCACGGAATTGGTGCCGTAATCGACACCCAAAGTACAATACATGGTAATCGAAATTAATGCCCGTTTCCCGCCCAAAAAGCAACGGTTTCCTTGCCCTGTTCCAACTGTGTCTTCCACACACTCACTTCCCAATCTCCCGTTTTCCTTCTAGCCTTTCCCTTCTCAGATGAACCGCATCCACCTCCTGCCCGAGCACGTCGCCAACCAGATCGCCGCCGGCGAGGTCATCGAACGCCCCGCCTCCGTCCTCAAAGAACTCCTCGAAAACTCCCTCGACGCCGCCGCCACCCAGATCGACGTCCAGGTCGGCGCGGGCGGACGCAACCTCATCGCCGTCTCCGACAACGGCTGCGGCATGAGCAAGGACGACGCCCTCCTCTGCCTCGAACGCCACGCCACCAGCAAACTCCGCCAGACCGACGACCTCGACCGCATCTCCTCCTACGGCTTCCGCGGCGAGGCCATCCCCAGCATCGCCTCCGTCTCCAAATTCCGCCTCCGCTCCCGCGAACCCGATTCCCTCGCCGGCACCGAGATCGTCATCGACGGCGGCAAACTCCGCGATGTCCATGAAATCGGCCTTGCCCCCGGCACCCAGATCGAGGTCCGCTCCCTCTTCTTCAACCTCCCCGCCCGCCGCAAATTCCTCCGCACCGAGGCCACCGAATCCGCCCACATCCGCCACACCCTCCTC
>CAJCII010000004.1 GCA_903970335.1 Bacteroidota bacterium
CACCCAGGACGCCTTCGGACTCTACGGCAAGCTCCACGACTACGAAATCTACGACAACTACAGCATCGGCTCCAACGTCCTCGTCCTCACCTACCTCACCCGCCACGACATCCAGCCCCTCCGCTGGCGTTTCATCTACTACCGCCCCGACAAAACCTGGGGCCTCGTCAACATGGGCTTCGACGACTTCCTCCTCGACATGCTCGATTAAAAACCTCTCATCCCGATAGCTTGTCGAGGGACCTCTAACTTCTCTGCTTTCCTCGTTAGGCTACCGTCGCGCTTGGGGAGGGTCAGCCTCCGCCCTGCCCCCTTCTCCGTTGGTAGCCATCGCACCCTCTGCTGGTCGCCGCCGCGATGGGACGTTTCCCTCCCGAGCGGCGGTGCCTTCCTCCAAGGTAGCCGTTGACCTCCGGGCAACGGACCCCGAGCGCAGCGAGCCCTCCCCTCCGAAAAACCACCATCCGTCATCTTGAGCGAAGTCGAAAGATCAGCCCCCGAGCGATCATCGCCCTTTGCCATGCCGAAACTCTGTCCCAAAAGCCCCTCGTCCTCTTCGGCCCTCTGCCGTCCTCCGTGCGAAACGGTCCCCTTCTTCTGATGCGCCAAACATTTTTTGGCGATGCCAACAGGGTATTCCGCAACTTGTTGCAGGGAGAGTTCTTTGATAAAATAAATTCTACGGCGGCTTGACGGCGACCGCGCAGAAGCTGCCATGAATGTTACCAAATCGATAGTGTGTCTTTGGTCGGGTTGCTCTGCATTTTCCTGTTTTACCGCTTACGCTATTGCCTATGACCGGGCATCGCATCGCATTATCACCATGGAGAGCCTTGATCTGGGCGGAGGGCAGGCATTCGCCATCGGCTTTCCACCGATGCTCTCCGAGGCGATGGCGGTAGTGGGAATTCTCATAGCCGTCGCGGGACTATTGACCTCGTGCCGTTTGAACAAGCGGCCACTTTTTTCCTGGCCACACCGCGGCGCACTATTCTTTCTCTTGCCTCTGGCAGTCGCTTTGCTCCTGCCGTAGCCGTTGCTTAAAGCCGCGTCGAATCCACTCGAGCTTCTAAAGCAGCACCCACCCCACCCCCAGCGCCGCGCAAACCGCAATCAGCGCCATCGTCTCCACCTCCCAGAACAGCAGCGCCAGGAACGCACCCGTCCCCGTCGCCAGCACGAATAGATCCGGCTGCGCCAACTGCCCGCTCGCAAATACCGCATGCCACGCAAACCACAGCGCGAAGTTCCCCATCACACCGACGACCGCCGCCGAGATCGCGCTCAGCGCCGACTCCAACGCGGCCACCCGCGTCAACCGCTCCACGAACGGCGCGCCCGTCAGCACGAACAGGAAGCACGGCGCGAACGTCACCCACGTCGTCAGTAACGCCCCCAGCGTCGCGGCGGCGAGGGGACTCAACCCTCCCGGTTGGTGCCACGCCCCCAGAAACCCCACGAATTGCAGCACCATGATCAGCGGCCCCGGCGTCGTCTCCGCCAGCCCGAACCCGTGCATCATCTGGTCCGGGGTCAGCCACCCGTAATGCTCCACCGCATGTTGCGCCACATACGGGAGCACCGCGTAGGCACCGCCGAAAGTCACCACCGCCGCCTTGCTGAAGAAAATCCCCTCCTGCGCAATCGTGCTTTGCCATCCCAGCCACGAGCCGAGCGCCACCAGCGGCGCGAACCAGAGTCCCACGCAAACCGCGGCTATCCGCACCAAGGGGCCAAGTCGAATCGGTTCCGAACCCGCCGCCGATTCTGTCGCGGGAACGACTTCACTCTGCCCGCGGGGACGAAACATCCATCCAAGAAAACCCGCGCCCACCACCACCAGCGGATAGGCGTCCCGGTCAAAGCTAATGAGTAACGCCGCCCCGAGGGCAATGCCCCATCGCAACGAATCGTGCAATATCTTGCGCCCCAGCTTCAGCATCGCGTTGCAGACAATGGCGATGATCGCCGGCACCAGACCGTAAAACGCCGCCGCCACCATCGGCACCGAGCCGTACCAGACATAGACCAGGCTCAGCGCCCAGAGAATAAACGTGGCCGGAAGAATAAACAGCAGCCCCGCGCACACGCCGCCACCCACCCCATGCATCAGCCAGCCCAGGTAAATCGTCAACTGCTGCGCCTCCGGTCCCGGCAGCAGCAGGCAGTAATTCAGCGCCTCCAGGAACCGCTTCTCCTCCACCCACTTTTTCCGCTCCACCAGCTCCCGGTGCATAATCGCGATCTGCCCGGTCGGCCCGCCGAAGCTGATCCACCCCAGCCGCGACCAGAAACGGAGCGCCTCGCGGAAGCTTGGTTGGTTCGGCAAGGACACACGCCCAGATTATCCCGATAGGACAACCTGCCAAGCTTGCACGCGACTTCCTGCAACACACACTTGCAATGTCGATTGGAACGGTCGAGTATGCGCCATGCGTCTCTCCAAAAAGGGTGAATATGCCGTCCGCGCTTTGGTCGAAATCGGCTTCGAGTCCCACCTCCGCCCGAACACCCTCATCCAAATCTCCACCGTCGCGCAACGCACCAACATCCCCGAAAAATTCCTCGAACAAATCCTCCTCGCCCTCCGCAACGGCGGCGTCCTCAAAAGCAAACGCGGCGTCGAGGGCGGCTACTCCCTCGCCAAGGCGCCGGAGGACATCACCCTCGGTGAAGTTATCCGCTTGCTCGACGGACCGCTCGCGCCCATCCCCTGCGTCAGCATCTCCGCCTACGAACCCTGCTCCTGTCCGGACGAGGAATCGTGTGGACTCCGCATCGCCATGCAACAAGTCCGCGACGCCATCGCCGGTATCCTCGACAACTACAAACTCGACCGCCTCATCGAAGAAGTGAAAAAGCACCGCGCCACCAAAGTCACCGAGTGGCAATTCGAGATTTAGCCGCAGTGCCAATTTGCTTTAACCCGAGCGCAGCGAGCCCTCCCATCCTCAAAATAAAAATCCGTCATCCCGAGCCTGTCGAGGGATCAGTTCAGTCTGTCTTTCTTTCCAGGGTAGTTAACCCTGCCATCAATCGTGGAATAAAGTTTGAGCATGACTTCTTCTCGGGCTTTATTGCTCCGAATAATTCCACGTCAGCCCCCCGTCGATCACCAGCGTCGTCCCCGTGATATAATCCGCATCCGACGAGGCCAGGAACGCTACCGCCGACGAGACATCCCCCGGCTGGCCCAGCCGGTTCAGCGGAATGTTCTGCAACAGCGCGTTCAGCTTCGCCGGATCGTGCAGCAGCGCCGTATTGATCGGCGTCTCGATCGCCCCCGGCGCGATGTTGTTGATCGTGATGCCGAACGGCGCCAGCTCGATCGAAAGATTCCGCGTCATCATCTTCAGCCCCCCCTTGCTCGCGCAATACGCCGTGAAATGCGGGAACGGGAGGTCTTCGTGCACCGAGCTGATATTGATGATCTTCCCCGGCGCTTTCCGCCCTTGCAGATGCTTGACGAACGCCTGCGTCGCAAAGAACGGCCCCTTCAGGTTCGTGTTCAGCACCAGATCGTAATCGTGTTCCGTCACGTCCCAGAACGAGGCGTTCTTCTCCACCCCCGCATTGTTCACCAGAATGTCGATTTTCCCCAGCGCCGCCACGCCGTCGTCGATCAGCTTGCTCGTGCCCGCCACGGAACTCAGGTCTGCCCCGACGGCCACCGAGCGCCGTCCCAGGCTCTCGATCTTCGCCTTCACCGCCTCCGCCTCTTCCGGGTGCGAATGATAATTCACCACCACGTCGGCCCCCTCCTGCGCCAGCCGGATGGCGATGGCCTGCCCGATGCCCTGACTGCTGCCCGTGACGAGTACGACTTTACCGGTGAGTTTCATGGAAGACCTTTCGATGGGGGTTGAATGACGATAACCTTCAGCAACCAGATACCCGCGCTTTCCCATCCTGCAAGGGAAAGTTTTGTGAAAGCGCTCCTTCATCCTGAGCTTGTCGAGGATCAGTTCGGCCTGCCTTTGCTGTAGCGGCGGTCTATGACCGCCGTCGGTATTCCCCTCAGTCGGTAGCCGTCGCACTCCGGGCGACGGACCCGAGCGCAGCGAGCCAACCCATCCTCAAAACAAAAATCCGTCATCCTTTCGGAGGATCGGTTCAGCCTGCCCTACTGCCCTCCGCAGGAGCCTCGTTCCCAAGTGGTACGTGGTAACGCCCCCTGTTCCTCGCGAAATTCCCTTTCGCGCCCATCGCTCGGCCCGCCTCTTGCCTGCGCCTCCTCTCTGCCCCACACTGTCTTAGCATGTCGTCTCCGTCCCCCCTTCTACTCTCCCGCGCCCGCACCGCGTGGATCACCCTGGCCATCCTCTCCGGGTTGAACATGCTCAATTACCTCGACCGCTACGTCATGTCGGCGGTCCTCACCCCCATGCAGAAAGACCTCGGCTTTGGCGACGACTTCGCCGGTTGGCCCGCCTCCGCCTTCATGCTCGGCTACTTCTTCACGGCCCCCTTCTTCGGCTATCTCGGCGACCGCTTCCCCCGCAAATACCTCATGCTTGGCGGCGTCATGGTCTGGAGCCTCGCCACCGCCGCGGGTGGCCTCGCCCACAGCCTCGCGCAGCTCCTTGCCATCCGCGTCTTTGTCGGTGTCGGCGAGGCCTGCTTCGTCACCATGGGCCCCAGTTGGATCTCCGATATTTTCGCCGCCACCCGCCGCAACACCGCGCTCTCGCTTTTCTACGTCGCCATCCCGTTCGGCTCCGCCATCGGCTTTACCATCGGCGGCTGGTTTGCGGGGCGAGGGGATTGGCGCGACGCCCTCCTCTGGGTTGGACTTCCCGGTCTCCTCCTCGCCCTCAGCCTCCTCTTCCTCCGCGAGCCACCGCGCGGCGAAGCCGACGGCCTCGCGAATAAATCCATCCCCACCGCCCGCATCCCCGAAATCGCCGGACTCCTCCTCAATCGCCGCTTCAACCTCCTCGTCTGGGGCTACACCGCCCAGACCTTTGCCCTCGGCGCCTTCGGTTGGTGGGGTCCCACCTTTCTCTTTCGCATCCACGGCCTTCCCCTCGGCGAGGCCTCCACCATTTTCGGCGCCATGCTCGCCGGGGCCGGACTGGTCGCCACCCTCCTTGGCGGCTTCCTCGCCAACCGCCTCCGCCTGCGCACTCCCGCCGGTTATGTCTGGCTCATGGCTCTCTCCATGATCGTCGCCACCCCCATTTGTTTCTTTGCCGTCACCGTCGGTAATGCCACCCTCTCCCTCATTGGACTCGGAGTCGGCATGTTCTTCCTCTTCCTTCCCACCGGCCCCATTTGCAGCGAATTGTTCGAGATCGTTCCCGTCCATCTCCGCGCCAGCTCCATGGCCCTCTGCACCTTCATGATCCATCTCTTCGGCGATTTCATTTCGCCTTCCGTTGTCGGTTCGATTTCCGACCGCACCCAAAATCTCCAGACCGGCGTCCTCATCCTCCCCGTCGTGCTCCTGATCTCCGCCATCCTCTGGAGCGTCCTCATCCGCTTCACCCGCGAGCCCCTGGAGGTCGCCGCATGAAACTCGTCGCCCGTACTCTTTCCGGCCTCGCTTCTGCCATCGAAATCGACGGCCCCGTCTTCCAAAGCATCGTCCCGCTCCGCAGCGACAGCCCCGATCTTCCCTGGATCGCCCCCGGCCTCGTCGATCTCCAGGTCAACGGTTTCGCCGGAATCGATTTCAACCGCGCCCTCGAATCCGACGACGCCTGGCAACATGCCACGCACCAACTCTACGCCTACGGCTGCACCGGCTTTCTCATCGCCCTCATCACCAACCGCGAGGAAGCGTCTCGCGACCTCCTCACCGGTCTTTCCCAAAGAATCGCCCGCCGTCCCCGCAACTGCCTCGGCTTTCACCTGGAAGGCCCCTGGCTCAATCCCGGTCCCGGTACCCGTGGCGCACATCGCCCCGAGTGGATGCAACCGCCCAGCCTCCGCCTCCTCGACGACTGGCGCTCCCTCGTGGGCGACCTCCTCAAGCTCGTCACCCTCGCGCCCGAGATCGAAACCGCCGCCGCTCTCGACGTCATCCGCGCCGGGATCGAACACCGCATCGCCTTCTTCCTCGGCCACTCCGAAGCCATCGGCGACACCCTCCAGCGCGCCGTCGACGCCGGTGCCGTCGGCTGGACCCACCTCGGCAACGCCATCCCCGCCACCGTCCCGAAATTCGACAACGTCATCCTCCACGTCCTCGCCCAATCCGGCCTGAGAGCCTCCCTCATCCCCGACGGCCTCCATCTCCCACCCCACGCCTTTCGCGCCCTTGCCCAAAGCCTCGCTCGTGCCACCCCCTCGCGACTCCTCCTCACCACCGACGCCATGGCCGGTGCCGCCGCCCCACCCGGTACCTACACCCTCGGCGAGGTCGTGGTCCGGGTCGGTGCGGACGGCGCGGCGCGACTCCCCGACTCGGGCCGACTCGCCGGCTCGACCCTCACTCCCTTCGCGGGCGTCCTCCGCGCGCAAAAAATGGCCGCTCTCGGCCTCGAAGCCACTTGGAACGCCTTCTCGCGTCATCCCGCCTCCCTCCTCGGCCTCGATCACGATATCCTCGCCGGAAATTCCGCCGACTTCTGCCTCCTCTCCCCGGAAAAAGAACCCCGCCTCCTCGCCACCTGGCACCGCGGCCAGTGCGTTTACGCGGCTCCCTAAGACCTCCGCAGGAGCCTCGTTCCCAAGCCAGCCGTCCTCCTTGGGGAGGGTCAGCCTCCGGCCTGCCCCATTCTCCGAGGTAGCCGCCGCGATGGGACGAGTCCCTCCGCCGGACCTTTCCCAATACCCCGCTCCAGAGTGCTTTATCGAAAGGGATTGTCTCGTCTCCGTCTTTCGGAGACCCTCGGGAAGCAAGCCGCTTTCCGACGCTCAACCCGCTCTCGAATTTTTGGTCATACCGCCATGTCCGATCTTTATTTATATCTCGATGGGCAAACCACCGGCCCCTACCCGCCCGCTCAACTTCGTCAGATGTTGGCCGAAGCGAAAATTCAGCCCGATACGCCCGCTTGGCACAGTTCGCTCACCGAATGGAGCACGGTGGCACAGATCCTCGCCGGTTTCCCTGCCGAGACCAAGGGGATCCGCCTCGCCTCCGGTCCCATTCCAGCCCCGTCTCCCCGCGCACCTTCCGCCTCTCCGCCCGTGCTCCAGCCCGAGAAGCCCCGCATCAACGGCTGTCTCATGACCGTGCTGATTTGCTTGGGCATGATCATCCTGCCTTTCCCCATTATCGCCATTCTCGCCGGTATTGCCTTGGGACCGATTAACAAGGGTCTCGAGAAAGCGAAAGAGAATGCCGCCATGCAGCAGTCCCGCGCCATCGCCCTGACCATGTTCCAGTATTCCGTCGACCACAACGGCGCCTATCCCGACGGCGCGACCTCGACCGAAGTCTTCCAGAAATTGATCGATGAAAAGTACATCTCCGATCCCAAACTATTTTACGTCCCCATGGCTGGCAAGGTCGCGCCCTCCTCGTCCCGCTTGTCCGCCGAAAACGTCTCCTTCGATGTCACCTCCGGCATCGATGCGCAATCGCCCGACGATCTGCCCATCGTCTTTTCCACCGGCTACACCGTCACCTATACCCCAGGTGCCTCCGCCGTCCGCGATCAGGTGGGCACCGAATTTCCCTTCCCAGGTTTGGTCGTGGCCTATAAAAATAACAGCGCCAGCTTCAAGCATGCGGTTCCGGATGCGTCGGTCCCCGATTTTATTCCGACAGACTTCAATCCCGGTGCGCAGACCTGCCGGCAATTAAGACCGTAATCGCTGACGGAAACCTTTGGGACTTACGCGGAAATCCTACCGGTACTCGTGTTCCGTCCGCGTCCGCCAACCCTCCCCCCCCGGATGAATCTCGATCTCCGGAAAAGCGAAGTCGAACCACTCCAGCGTGCGCCACTTGCTCAGGTAAAAATCGTCGCTCCCCAGCGGCTCCTCCCGCACATACCGATACGTCCCGCCCGCCTCCTTCTCCGTCTTGTACCGATAGCTCCGCTCATGGAAAAAAGCCCGCGTCCCCTCCGCGTTCAGCCGCACCAGCGTGTACTCGTCCACCACCATCCGCGCCGGATCGTACTGTATAAACGCACCTCCCGGCATCACCCGGATCCCCTCCGGCGTCGTGATTCCGCCCTTGCACACGAACCCGTGCTGATACGGCGCAATGACCACCCCGCCGTCCTCGATATAATACGCCTCCGCAAAATCGTACGCTTTCAACTCCGGTGCCAGCGTCGTCGCCCGGCCCGCCATCGCCGACAGCAGAAAAAAAACCACCGGTATCGCCGCTTTCAGGTGCATAGCAAGAAGTTATCTGTCCTACCCGGCTTGTCGAAGAATCTATTCCCGTTCCAAACCCTCTCCCTCTTCGGCCCTCTTCAGTCCTCCGTGCGAAACTCTTCCCTCCTTCAATACCTTCGCTAAACAATTCCGTCCTCCCTGCCTTGTCGAGGGACCTCTCGTTTCACCGCGCGCCCCCGCCTTGCCCCACCACCGCCTCCAGTTTCGCCAGGTTCCTCTGCGCATTCACGTAATCGGGCTTCAGCCGGATCGCCTCCCGCATCTCCGCCATCGCCTCGTCGAACCGGCCCTTACGCGCCAGCGCGACCCCCAGGTTATTGTGCGCCTCCGCATCGCCCGGATTCGACTCCAAGGCCTTCGTGTACTCCGCCATCGCCTCGTCGATTTGTCCCTTCCCAAGCAGCGCCAGCCCCAGATTATTATGCGCCGCGTAATAACCCGGATCGATTTGCAGCGCCTTGCGATTCAGGCCAATCGCCTCGTCGAGTTGTCCCTTTTCCGCGCTGACCAACCCGAGATCGTAGTAGGCCTCCGCCACCTTCGGATCGATCTCCAGCGTCCTCTCGAATTGTGCCGCCGCCTCGTCGATCCGCCCCTCTTTAAACAACGCCATCCCGATATTGCAGTACGCCATGCTGCACGCGGGATTTCGCGCAATCGTCGTCGCCCACAGCGTATCGATATCGTCATACATCCCGCATTGCCGCCAGGTCAAAACACCCAGCGTGACCAGCAGCGCCCCGCTCACGGTTGGTTTTAGCCAAGGATGTTTCCCCTTTAGAAAATCTCCCGCCCTCGCCATCCCCGCCCCCACCAACGCCAGCGGCCCCATGCTCGCCAAATATTGAAAATGGTCCGCCACAAACGAATAGCGGAAGAAATACACATCGAAAAATCCGAGCACCGGGAAAAGCGACACCGTAAAATACGCCAGCGCAAAAAACACCGGACGCAACGGCCCCTTCCGCCACCACCATAATCCCGCCAGCACTACCGCCCACGCCACCACCGGCAAATAATCCACTGCCTCGCGCCCATCCACCATCCACCGCGGATACACGAAAATCAGCGGGTGCGGCCACACCAGTTTCCCCAGGTAAAACCAGACATCGTATCCCGCAATCTGCACGCGCTCCGGCCACGATTGCTTCCACTCCGCCCCCACCGCCCCGGAATGATATTTCTGCTCCCAGATCGTCCACCCGCTCATCGCCGCCGACAGCACGAAAAACGGAACCAGCCCTGCCGCCTCCCGCCACGACCACCTCCTTCCGCGCCACCACCCCACCAACCCCAGCACCACCGGCAGCATCACCGTCGACGGCTTGCTCAACAACGCCAGCAGCGCACACACCAGCGCCAGAAAATACTCGCGCTTGAACTCCCTCGCTCCAACCGCCCCATCTCCCTCCCATCGCTTCGCGTAAAACCAAATCGTCAGCAGATAAAACAACCCGGACTGCTCGTTGATCAACTCCGAAACCCACGCCACCGACTCCACCTGCACCGGATGCAACGCCCACAGCGCCGCCCCCAGCCACGCCCCCGGAATCCGCCATCGCCGCAACACCCGCCAGAGCAAAATCGCGCACGCCCCGTGCATCGCCACATTCGCCAGATGATACCCCAACGGATTGAGCCCCCACAGTGCGTGCATCAACCACCAACTCGTCAGCGTCAGCGGAAAATAATAGGCCGCGCTCGACGTCCACACCTCCGCCAGCCCCAGCGGTCCGATGATGCACGCATTCGCCGTTAAGTGGACATCGTCGTCCCAGATAAACCCCG
>CAJCII010000005.1 GCA_903970335.1 Bacteroidota bacterium
CTAGTCATTTGCGGGCCACTACACTAGCGAGGCCAGAGTGCCGCTGGGAGTCATTCTAAAAACCGTGCCCAATCCCCCCGCCGTGCCGCCCGATTGCGTTGTGCCGTAAAGGTTGCCGTCACCGCCCAGAAACAGGCTGGCAAGGGGGTTTTCGCCATTGGTGCCATTAAAAACGACCAGCGTGGTCAGATTGTAACCGCCACTTCCATTCGGTGTCAGCTTAAAGACTGTGCCTGCATTCGTCGTTTCGCCATTCGTCGTCCCATAAAAGTTGCCGCTACTGTCCTGAACGAGTCCGCCGAAGGGGTAATAGCCGTTGGTGCCGTTGAAATTGATCAGCGTGGTCAGGGTGCCTGCGGGAGTAATTTTAAAGACCGTCCCATCGCCCGAGGTGCCGCCGTTATAGGTCGTCCCGTAAAAGTTGCCGTCGAGACCGATCACGAGCGATGCATAAGGATTCTGCCCATTGGTGCCGTTGAAGCTGACCAGCGAGGTGAAGACGCCGCCGGGGGTCACCCTGAACACCGTGCCGGAGTTATAGGTTCCACCTTGATTGGTGGTGCCGTAAAAATTGCCGTCGTTGCCTCGCACGAGTGCTGACTCTGGGGATGAGCCTTGCGTCATATCGACGGAACTGAGGGTGGTGCCGCAGAGGCGGCCCGGAACGCAGGCAAGGGTGAGGAGGAGGGCAAGGAGAAGGAGACAAGAGGATGGCTTCGGAGCGAACATGCCTTCAAAATATGAAAGAGAATGAAATTCGACAATATCTTAAACGTAACAATTTGGTGGCGATGGGAGTTGGCCTGCCGGAGGGGGAAGGGCAACGAAGTCGCGCAGACACGTGCGTTCCCAAGTACAACTTGGGAACGAGGGAACGAGGACCCTGCGTACTAAGTTCCGCAATTTAGGAACGAGGGAAACCAAGAAAAAAGGCGATCCGTGCTTGCGCAGCGGATCGCCTTTTCGCTCGAATGCTTGGGAAAGAATCAACCTCCGCCTTGGAGAACCGTCGCGCCAGTCAGGCCCGGATAAGATGCATCCCAGAGCGTCACCGTCAGTGGGGGAGTTGCTCCTTTGGCGAGGATAAACGAGGCGCTGTTGCTCTTGAAAGCAACGGCCACTCCCGCTGTTCCATAGGCATTACTGGATACAGGAGTGCAGGTCAGCACGCCAGTAGCGTCAATACTAGGTTCTGTCCCCCCCCCTGCAACGGAACTCCAGACAACGGGAACCTGATCGGGGGTATTGGTATTCAGGCCATTGCCGTTAGCGAGTCCACCAAAATCCCATGAGATGTTGTTTTGGGCAATGGTGGTAGAGGCCGTCGTACCGGTAAATTTCGTGGCTGCCGAGCCGGAGATATAAAAGATGCTGGGGTCGCTGATATAGTTGCCTTGGAGTAGAGCCTGAGCCACCGCCGCAGCCTGCTGTCCAGTGCCGCTACCTTGGTTTTTCACATCGGGGTAGGAGCCGTTGTTGTCGTTGGAAAATGAGAATTCGGCCAGACCGATCGTGCGGGCGGTCTGGAGACCGGCGCTTTGCTTGGCCTGCTTGATGCCGCGGGTAATCGGGCCGAGCGCGACACCGGCTAGGATCGCGATAATGCCTATGACCACCAGGAGTTCGACGAGAGTGAAACCGCCACGGCCGGTTCTGCGTGCGGTATGGGAGAGAAGACGGTTCTTGAGCATGTCGCCAGTCTACGCGATGGACGTAAAAACGTCAAATGACAATGTAAAGAATTTTGCCTTAAGCCTTGGCGTGAACGGCGGGGCGAGGCCGAGGTGCGGCATGAGCCACGGGGTGGGCTTCGGGCGCGGCGTGAGCCACCGGATGAGGGCGAGGCGCGGCATGAGTCACGGAGCGGGGCTGAGCGAGATGAGTCGCCGGGCGGGGCAGTGGGGCGGTGTGAGCAACGGAGCGTGGCTGAGGCTTCACGGCCGCAGCGTGGGTTGCGGTCGCCGAGGCCTTTGGGCTGGCGAGATGGGTTGGCTTGGCCGCTTCGATCCGAGGAGTGGAGGAGGCCTGGCGATTGCTTTTAGCCGAAACCGCCTGGGTCGCCGCAGTCCGATCCCGCGAGGTCAGGGGCTGGGCTCTGGCGTGCTGCTGCGCGACAGCGGTGTAGGCTTGGGGACGCGCGGCGGCCAGAGTCGCAGGTCTGCCCCCGTTGAGGGAGGCCAGTTGGGCGCGATCTTGGGAGGCGGCCCGAATCTGGGCTTGCTGGAGCGAAGTCGGCTGAACGTGCGGCCGAGCGGAGAACTGGCGCTGTTGGGCCGTGGGCTGGGCCTGAACCCCTCCGCGACCGCCATTGTAACTGACGTTTCCGGCGTTGCTGCTCACCGCCTCATTCCGATAGGTGTGAGCAAAGCCGGTCGAGCCGACGTTGTTCACTGCGGTATTATAAAAGAAGTGTCGGCCCTGCCAACGACCGCCGCCGTAGCCATTGCCGCCATAGCCGTAGCCGTAATTGATGCCACCATAAAAGCCGACGTTCTGTCCCCAGTAGCCCGAATGATAGCGATAGGCATTTCCGCCCCATCCCCAATAAGGAGGCGTCCAAAAGAGCCCAAACTGAGGAGGCTGGACCCAGGCTCCCGGCACCCAGTAATACCCATAATCGCCATAAGCCCAATACCCCGGGGTCCAAATGTAGCCGTCATCGGGACAAGCGGGCTGTTCGTAGACGGGAAGCGGTGGCGGAGCAAGGTCAACGGAGATAAACACTCCGGCAAAGGCCGGGGACGATCCCAAAGCCAGCAGCGCAAGAACGACGTATTTGGCGAGGAAATTTTTTTGAGTACACTTCATGCCCTGAAGTAAACGCTCCAAACCGCCTGGATGCCATGGGGTGTTGACCCCATTTTGCTCGATTACCGCGGCAATGGCGGGGCGGACAAGGGCGTTCCGAAGGGGAGTTTGGGAGCGAGAGGATGGGTCAGGCCGGAGACTGACCCTCCCCAGGTATTAGCGCCAGTATTCCTTCGGCATTTCGACGGCGTAGGCTTGGGGGGTGCCGCTGAAGGTCGCGGTGAAGGTGACCCAATGCTGGTCGGGAGTGAGATGCGGGTTGGGCTCGGCGGCCTTGTAGTCGTTCTTGGCCATGTTGCAGAGCTTGATGGGGCGGAGCTTGCCGTTATCCGGGATGAGGATGTACATGGCCTGCTGGTCGGGATGGTCGCGATTGGTGCCGCCATCGCAGACGAAGAATTTGCCGTCGGGCGAGTTGGTGTAGTGGATGGAGCCGAAGGGAGCGACGATTGGGTACCGGGTGATTGCGCCGGTGGCGATGTTTTTGCCTTCGAGGAAGTGCTTGCCGGGGGTATTGCGGTAGTTGTGGTCGTACCAGGTGATGGTGCCGTCGCTCGACCAGAATTCATGGCCGGCGATTTCGTTGTCCTCGGCGCGCTTGAGAACGAGTTGGGGCGCGGAGCCGTCGCCGATGCGAAGGAGCCAGATGCGATCGACCTTGGCCCAGTCGCCTTCGTGGCAATACATGAGCAACTTCGGGTCGACGGGCGAGAACTGGACGTGGCCGAGCCAGGTGTTGATGCGGTGCAGCTCGGTGTACTTCCCGGTCTTGAGGTCGAAGGCGATGAGGAGGTTGGTGTCGTGACGCTGGAAGATGTCGTTAAAGGCGGAACCCTGGTTCGGCGGGGTGGTGAGGGTGACGTCGTTTTTGTGCTCCGAAACCAGGCCGCCGGTGCCCACGATCATAGTCTCATCGGAGTTCACGGTGAGGCCACCGGTGCAGACGATTTCGGCGGGCATATCGGCAACTTTGCGGGTCTTGAGGTCGAGGATGTTGGTGACGTAAATGGCGCGGTCGTTGTCACTGGTGTAGTAGAGGTTGCCGGAGGCGGCGACCATGACCTGGTTCTTGGTCATGAGGTCGGTGAGCTTGACCAACTCGCCAGTCTTGAAATCGTAGCGATACATGAGGCCCGCCGTGTGGCCGGATTTCGGGTCCAAATAGCGGACCAAGGTGTAACGGCTGTCGGGGGTGGTGCAGGTCTGGGTGAAGTAGATCACGCCCGACGCGGGATTAGGGATTTTCGAGAGGTGAAGGATGCGGGCACCGGTATCGGGATCCTTGGATTCGTCGGGGATGGTGTCGGCGGCACGCAACCCGAGCGGGGAGAGGAGGCTGGCGGTGAGGGTGAGCCAGAAGATGGCACGGGTCGGGAATGCAACGATCGTTATGCAGGAGGACATGGGCCTAGCGTGGCGTGGGTTGGGGCGGGAATCAATCGGCAAAATTGGGGAGACGGCAGCGCATCACGGCACGTACTGGGCGCGGAGCCTTTGCACCTGATCCGGGTCGATGGCCGGAAACGTCTGCTGGGCGAGATCGTGGCGGATGTAGGTCAAGACGTCGGCAATCTGCTGGTCGGTGAGCCGGTTGAAAGGCGGCATCTTGTTGGAATAGACGGGGCGACCCGCGGGAAGCACGGCGGAGGGCCCCTGCAGGACGACACGGATGAGCTGCGTGGTGTCGCCCGCGACGATGTCGTCGTCGATAAGTGCGGGCTGGATGTTGGGGACGCCGGAGCCATCGACCTGATGGCAGGCGGCGCAGTTGGCGGTGTAGACCTGAAGGCCGTCGGCAAGGACTTGCGGCGAGGTTTCCTTGGGCGTTGACGGGGCCTGCGAGCAGCCGACGAGCAGGGTAACGATGGGGGCGAGGAAGAGGAATCGTTTCATCACTTGCCAGTGTAAATAATGCGCCAGATGCGACCGTTGTCCGAACAGACGTAGAGCGAGCCGTCGGGACCTTCCGCGACGCCGCTGGGGCGGTACTTGGCCTGACGCGGGGTCTTAATCACGGGAATGCCGGCGAAATTGTCGGCAAAGACCTCATACGTGCCGACAGGCATGCCTTTATCGTCGAAGGGGACGAAGGCAATGTTGTAACCGGCCTGGGGCAGGGGTGCCCGGTTCCACGAACCGTGGAAGGCAACGAAGGCGCCATTGCGATACTTCTCGGGAAATTGGGTACCGGTGTAGAAAGTCATTTGCAAGGGTGCCCAGTGGCCGGGGAAGGCAACGACGGGATCGTCATACTTGCCGGGATCGGGTTTCTTTTTGTTATCGCCGCCAAATTCGGGTGCCATCATGCGCGCCATTTTGATGGGATCGTAATAGGTGTAGGGCCAGCCCCAATCGGAACCATCCTTGAGCAGATGCATTTCCTCGGCGACATCCTCCGCGTTGTCTTCGGCGGTGTAGTCCTCGGGATCGACGGTGTTGAGTTGGTCCCGGCCCATCATGACGCCGAAGATTTGTTGGGAAACCGGGCTCAGGCCGATGGCGATGGTGTGACGTTCTCCGGTGATAAAACGATAGCCGTCGGCCTGGGTCTGATTGGGGACATCGCCCTTGAAACGCCAGATGCCGCCATAGGTCTTGAGGAACTCGGTCGCATCGAGGCCCTTGGCGTGCAGACCGCGGTCGCCCTCGCTATAGGCGTTTTCGGGCGAACCGATATCGATATAGATATTGCCGTCGTGATCGAAGGTAATCGACTTGGCTTCATGTCCGCCGCTGTCGGGAAGGTCCTTGACGATGGTCTCGGGATCGCCCGAAGGAATGGGCTGGCCGGGGGTCATCTTGTAGCGATAGACGGTGTTTTTGTTGGTGTAATAGAGATAGTCGCCATGGAACGTGATGCCGGTCGCTCCCTGGCCGGTGCCGCAATCGACACCGAAGGAACCGATGACATCGAGATGGCCATCGCCCTTGGTATCGTGCAGGACCTTGATGTTCGTATTCCGAAGATAGACATCGCCAGTGGGAGCCACGGTCAGGAACCGGGAGGCTCCCAATTTATCGGCGACGACCAGGGCATGGAATCCATCGGGGAGTTTCAGCCCGTCGTCATCGGGGTCGGGGGTGGGAAGGTCGGCTTTGACGCCGAGAGAGCAGAGGGTACCGACGAGAGTGAGAAACAAAATTCGAAACGGGTTTGCTTTCATTTTATTTTTGGTGACACCATGATGGCGACAGAGGAACTGTTATATCAGTAGGCCGAAGAAGCACAATATCGTCGAGTCTTTTTATGTCAAGATGGGCGCACGGTTCCATAGGGGCTAATCGGGTATAGCCTTATCGACGTTTTGGAATTTTTACCAGAGGCGATGGACGCCATCGGCATCGAAAACTGCGTCGCAACCAACCAATGGGGTATCCTCGCTAAATGCCCAGTCTGACCTAAATCCGCAGCACATTTAGGCCATTTTAAGCCGCCCCGGTGCCTGTCGTCGGCACCGGTGGAAGCCCCGCAAAGGACACGTCCACTGGTGCCCGCTCGAAGGCCGCAGCCTCCATCAGCGCCCTCGGCTTCATCCCCCCCAGCGCCGCGATGAACCGATCCGGCACCACCTGCAGCCGGGTGTTATAGAAGGTCGCGATGCTGTTGAAGTAGGAGCGGGCCAGGGCGATCCGCTGCTCGGTGTCGCTCAGGCTCCGTTCTAGCGCGAGGAAGTTCTCGTTCGCCTTCAGTTCCGGGTAGGCCTCCTTCAGGATCTGGACCTGCCCGAGCATCGAGGTGAAATCGGCTCCCGGTTGTCCCGGCGCGGTGGCCGTCAGTTGGGTCCGTAGTGCCGCCAGCGCCTGCTGCGTCGAAGCCTCGTAGTCGCGGTAGCCCTTGACCGAATCGACCAGGTTCGGGATCAGGTCGTGGCGGCGCTTGAGCTGGATCTCGACCTGCCCCCAGCCCTGCTCGACCCGCTGTCGCAGCTCGACCAACCCGTTGTAGACCGTGATCGTCCAGCCCACGCCCCAGAGCCCGCAGTAGAGCAGGAATTCCCCCAGGTAGATCACGACGGAGAGCGGCCCGATGTCCCCACCCAAGGCGAGGTCGCACGCGAGATGTCCGCCGGGCGCTGCGATGGCCCCGAGGAAAAAGAAGAGCCAGATTTGCCAGCCGAGGCCGCTGCTAACCTGCTCCTGGGTGCGCACGGAGACGAGGAACTCCGCGGCGTTTTTGTCGGCGGCGATCTCGGGTGCGACCACGTCCTGCCGCTCGCGGGCCTGGCCGACGACGAACAGCGGGGCCTTGACCGGGACGGCCTGCTCGGAGAACCGGCGCACATGGTCCGAGTCCATGACCCCGCTCGACGGGCCTTTGCCGTAGTAGAGGGGATCGAGTGGCGTGCAGGTGTGCTGGAAAACGCCGAGCGCCTCGATCCGCGCGCCCTCGGGCCGGACGAGGATGCTGCCGGTATCGTCCTGCAAATAGAAGGCGACCGATTCGGTCTGGGAAGCCACGCTGGTCCAGCCGCTCTCCTCGCGGGTGACGGTACGGGTTCCGCCCTTGCCGTCGCTTTCCGTCACGGTGACGAGGCGCGACCAGCGTTCCTCGATCTCGAAGCTATAGTGGACACACGGCAAGGCAGCGAGGTAGCTCTGCAGCGGCTGCTCGCATTCCGCCGTGCCCTTTAATTCGACCAACCCGATGAAGACCCCCTGCGTCTTCGAGGTCGGCAGATTATCGATCAGCCTTTTGCGACGGCAGGCGTGCAGCGAGGCGAAGAGGGCGAACACGGCCACCGCCGCACCGATCCACGGAAAGATCGGGGCATAGGCGCTGATATTATCGGCGAAGATTCCGGGCATGGGCAGGAGATAGGATTGCCATAGTATCATTCCGGGGCCAAGTGCAAGCCCGATGAGTGAGGATTTGACATTGAGGCGGAGGGCCGGGATGTTTGCCCATGGTTCCGTTACTACCTCCTCTCGGCAGCGCATGGCTGGTCCTGGTGTTTAAGCTCGTGGCGGCGCTGGGATTCATGACCGCAGCGAATTTCGTCATTCTCTATGCCAGTTGAAGAAAGCAGGGCGTTCGGTTATTGGCGCGATCCGTTGTTTGTCCTCTGCCTTGGCGCCTACATCGTTAACCGCGCGCTGATCAAGCCGAGCCTGCACTACTATTCTCCGCTCTTTCACGGTCATCTCGACGATACGTTGACCGTGCCGGTGGCGCTTCCGCTCTATCTCCTCGCCTATCGGTGGATCGGCCTGCGTCCGGACGATGATGCTCCCCGCTGGTGGGAGGTGGCTATCCACCTCACGGTCTGGATTTTCTTCTTCAAATGGTTTGGTCCGGTCATTCTGTTGAAGGGTGCCGAAGATCCGGTGGATGCCTGGTGCATGGCGTTCGGCGGAATTTTCGCGTGGGCCATCTGGCACGTTCGGATGTCGAGGTGGCGTGCCCTCCCCTTCCGGTAAAAGTAAACCCTGCCATTTTGTCATGATCGGATGGTTGCCTCGGACCGATTCCCTCCCGATAGTATTCTCTAGCTATGGATTTTCGCATCGCGCTCGCGGTTTTTTTCAGCCTGCTCAACTTCGGATGCGCCGCGCTTTTTGTCTGGCAACTGCGGAGACGCGGGGACCGGCTGCAAGTCGCGGTCGTGGCCGTCTGGCTCTGGGCCATCGCCATGACCGGACTCGTCAACCTGCAGATCTTAATGCCGCCGGAATGGCAGGATTTTATGCGTCGCTGGTTCTATCTGCCGCTGGCGGTGGAGATGGTCTGGAACGTTCTCTTTCTCCAATTTCTGTTCCTTGGCCTGCTTCCGACCGTCCTGTTGCTCAGGCGGTTGCGGCCCCTCCCGTTGGCCCGACCGATGTCTCCGCATCAAATCTCGCGCAGAAATTTTCTCTATCTCGCCTCCTATGGCGCCGCACCGACGCTTGCTCTCGGCATGGGCGTCCACGGCAGCCTGACACGGAACGAACTCCGCGTCCGCGAGTACAACATCGGCATCGCCGGTCTGCCGCCGGAGTTGGAGGGCTTTAGCATCGCCCATGTCAGCGACCTCCACTCGGGCATCTTTGTCGGTCCGGACCGATTGAAGATCGTCAGCCAGGCCGCCAATGACCTGAAAGCCGATCTGGTCGCGATTACGGGAGACATGATCAACGGGAGCATGAAAGAATTTCCCGACGCCCTCGTGGCCATCCAGGCGATCGAATCGCGCTACGGCAGTTACCTCTGCGAAGGCAATCACGATATCTTCCCCGGTCCCGGCCTGATGGTGGAAGCCTGTGCGCAAAACAATCTGTCGATGCTCTACAACACCACTCGCATCGTTCCGGTCAACGGACGCAGGCTGATTTTGGGTGGACTGCCGTGGTTCAGGCGCGGTTTCGAAGTAAAGCCGGAAGTCGCCAATCGACTTTTCCCGGACCGGCAGGAGGGAGACGTGAGGATTCTCCTGGCCCATCATCCGCACCTCTTCGATATCGCCGGGAGCGCAGACTTGGTCCTGACCGGGCATACGCATGGCGGTCAGATCATGCTGGGGGATGAGGTCGGGCTCGGTCCAATGTTCTTCCGGTATTGGAGTGGGGCTTACCGGCGGGGGAACTCGACGCTGATCGTCTCCAACGGATGCGGCGACTGGTTC
>CAJCII010000006.1 GCA_903970335.1 Bacteroidota bacterium
GCTCTGCCCGAGGTAAGCAAAGCATGCGTCCTCCTGAGAAAACTGCTCACGAAACTCTTTCAATGTCTTGGGGAAACCCGGTCGGGCCATCCAGCAAGCATGGGCCAAGCGTCACGGGAGTCAACGGGATAAGCATAAAAGCGTAAAAGCTTTCGTGATATCGAATTATGAGCACTAGTTTCGATACCCTAAGGTCTCCCAATAGCTATAATCCTGAACTTATAGCCAGCGTCGGCCTCTTTGACGGTGCAGCTGATGATTTCAGAGCATTTTCTTATCGAGACCAACTTGTTCACGCTTTGGAGCATACCAGAGGTAACGTGGTCAGCGCGGCAGGAGGGGCGCACGAGTACTTGAGAGGTGGTGGACTATCCGATCATCAAGTCCACACGGCATTTTTCGGAAATTTCGCAGAACAAGTGAGAAATAGAATCGAGCCTAATTCGCAAATTCATCCAAATGCTCAGGACCCGCAGCTTGATCGTTTAGTCGGTCATGAAGGCGTCCAGGACTATGCAGGCAACTCGATCTCTAACTTCGTTCACGGCAAGCTTGAAGGAGACTCAGATGCATCACGCTACCAAGTCACCGATCAACTATACGAGAGACTTTTACATTACCACGGTAAGTTCGAGGATATAATCCATAGCCACATGCATCAGATCGTTCCCGATTCTGCGCAAATAGGAATCCATACATCTACCGCCTTCTATCAAGCTCTCACAGGACATAGTCGCGAATACGCTCGGCAACCACTTGTTCAAGGCGCAGTTGATTTCTCTGTCCAGGAGATCGAGGCCATCGCTATCTATTCCGCATATTTTATAGCGTTGGATGGATTCACCTCTGGGAAGGTTGGGTATGACTCCTTTTATAATCTTGGCAAAAAACTTCCACTGTACGCACTTAGATATACGGCCCTAACCGAATTTGAAATATTGGGCTTTGAAGGCTTCGGACATTTCGCCGGCGAACAATTTGCGAATTCGCATCAAGATTTGATAGCCCCAGGGCTCGGCTTGGTATTCATGCAAGCCATTAATCTAAGTAGGGTTGCTCAGGGAAATATGGAGTGGTACCAATACCGACGATCCTTGGTTTCCAGTTCAACGTCCACCTTTGTTAACAGAGGCGGACATTAAGCATGATAACTTGATGTCCTTCGTACCAGACGTATGCCCGTGGTCCCAGGAGCAATCATCATCGCCGGAGCCGCCGCCATCAGGCCCGCATTCCCGGCCTGCAACGGCTGGCCTGCGCCGTCCACAAATGGCGCCGGGAATGCGCCAAAACCAGCGGTGACAATAAGAGGACATAGAATCGGGTTTTCATAAAATGGGTGGTTAAGGGTTGGTGGCGGCGACATGGCGCAGCGTTCCGCAAAGCGGGGGCTGAACCGTGGGCGAGTAGTAACAGAGGGAAGAAAATTTCTGGTTGGCGGCCTGTTGCTCGGGCAACCGGGAAAAGAACATGAGATCAAGCAGGGCCGAATGAGTGGGGTACTCTTCGGGAGTGAAGGCGCTATAGGCCGTCTGCATCAGGAACCGTTCGGTTTGCGGCTCCTTCAAAAATTGGGTGATTTCCCCCTCCGAAATGGAGGCGTGATAATCGAGCGCTTCCGCATCCGTTGATTCCATCCGGTCGCGCAATTCCGCGAACGCCTCAAGAAAGGTGGAACCAAGCCCCATCTTTTGCGCCTCGACCTCCAATCCGCCCGGCCCGGAAGGGACCGGCGACCACAAGGTCGGCTACTACCTCGGGCGGAGCGATGCTGTGAAGCAGCAATACTGGATGGTTCAAAATCTCCAGAAGCAGCCCAAGGCCCCTCAGCCAAAGGTGGCCGATCTCCCAATCACCATTCCCGGTCAAACCACCAATGGGGTCACGACCGTCCCCCATACCGAAACCGTCCGCATCGAGCAGTAAATCCTCAACCGAATAAACTTATGAAAACCTCACTCCTTTTACTTCTTAGCTTGCTCATGTTCGCGCCCCTGGCGCGGGCGCAATATTCCGTCGTCGTTGTGGCCGATCCCACGGCGGTTGCGAACGAAGCGCAGGAACTCACGCAATGGGCCAATTCCATTGCCACGCTCAACCAGCAACTGCAGCAGTTGCAACAGTACGTGGCGTTGGCGCAGCAGATGAAATCCGTGATTGGCAATCCTGCCTCCATCGCTTCCTCGATGCAGTTGACCTCGCTCGGCTCCAGCCAAAGCGTGGGACAGCTTACTTCCGCGCTTACCCAAACCGTTGACGGCGCGAAAGCACTCGAAAATAGCGGTTCCTCACTATTCAGCCCAGTTCCCACGACGACACCAAGCGGGTTGTCGATGACGTTTAACCCGTCTCAATTCACCTCGTTCTCAGCGATTCAGAATCAAAACGCAAATGTGGCCAGTGTGGTTCAGGACACGACCGCGCGAATAGCTGCGTTGCAAGAGCAGAAGGCGACAACTCTCGCGCAAATCCAGTCGGCTCCCGATCAGAGCACAGTGCAAAAGCTGACCGCCCAGGCCGCCGCCATCGATGGCCAGATTGCCGCCCTGGGCCAGCAACAGCAGACGGCCACGGATCAGATCGTCACCCAGGGTACCCCAGTCGCCTGCCCCGCCTGCTTCCGGTTGGAGCGTCCCTTACCGGGTGAGGTCCTTCCCCTCACTGGATTCCTGCGCCTTTTCCACGGCGCACCAAATTGAGCACATTACCCCCTGGTGCGGCTTCAGGGCTCCGATGGGCTTAAACTGCGTTCCTTTCTCTCGGAAGCGAGCAGCCCAATCAATACAGGCCGTCTTGTTAATTTTGCGAACGTCCAACTCGTCGATTCCCGGCCACGTCTTCACAACGGCCTTGATGCATTCCCGACGATAAACCTTGGTCCTGGGCTTAATCCCTGGATCAGCATCCAGCCTCTGGAGGTAAATTTTGGTCGCGTCGGCGAAGAGCATCTTGCCGTTCACCATCCGTTCCCCCTGTTCGGCCCGGTTACGCTCGTCCTTTACGAGGTCGGCAAGGCGGTTTTTAGCGACGGAAAACAATTTTGTTTGCAGCGACTTACGAATGAGCTTGCCATTAACTTTGAGTCTCGCAAAGTAAACCTTCGACGCTTTCCAGCGCACCAGGTTGGCAACGCTCGAAACTTCCCAAGGAGAGTCTTTCTCCTCAAGAAGTTGAGATTGTTCCGGTGCTTCGGTAGAAGCTGTCATGGCCCTATTAAGCCATGATTGCGACTTCCTCCGTTAGGGTGCTTTGGAGAGTGAGTTGTCGAAAGTCAGGGAAAGTGGAAAGGTGAGATTTTGAGCAAAGCAGTATCAGATTGCGGTATCAGAATCCCATTTTTCGAAAAGTCGCCTAGTTGTAAGTTGCTGAGAATCAGTAAAATGGCTGGATAGCTCAGCTGGTAGAGCAGCGGACTGAAAATCCGCGTGTCGCCGGTTCGATCCCGGCTCCAGCCACACCCCTGATCTCCACGCAGTTCCACCCGAAAATAATCGCACGGTGAACGGAATCGACTTCGAGAAACTGCCGCCCATCTTGCGCGCCCTTCTCGCCTCCGACGGCACCGTCACCAAGTTGCTCGAGGCTTTCTACGCCGAGCCCATCGAAGTCCAACGTCTCTCCCACGCCGAATTCCCCGCCGAGCACGACCTCCCTCCCCTCGACATCGTCCGCGGCGACACCCTCCTCCACCGCCGCATCCTCATGTGCGGCGCGAGGTCCGCCACCGTCTACGGCTTTGCCCAGAGCTACCTCCGCACCGACCTCCTCTGGCCCGGCGTCCGCGACGACCTCGTCCGGGGTACCCTCGGCATCGGCGAACTTATGCGCGCCCGGCGCATCGAAACCTACCGCGAGCCGCTCACCTGCGAGTTCTGCCCCGCCGCCGAACTCGCCCCCGATCTCCGCGTCGCCCCGCACGACCTCCTCGTCAGCCGCACTTACCGCATCTTCGTCGGTCGCGCCCCCTGCATCTACATCGTCGACAAGTTTCCCTTCGCCCTCTACTCCGGCCACGCCAGCAGCGGGTAACACGCCTTCACCTGACTTAGCCCGCCCCAGTTCGTAAACAAACCCGAGGCTTGGTGATCGATCGCATCCTGGCTCGCCGGAAATCCCTTCGACGACCCCGGAAACACCACATACACCAGCCCGCTCCCAGTGCCGCCATTTCTTGGGTTCGATGAATATCCCAGGCTCGCCGCCAGCGCCATCGATCCCTCCCCAATCTGGTCGGATGGCCCCTCGTCCGCATACACCGCGTAATCGTAATCCGCCGTCAATGCATCGATCACCACCGCAAAATCCCCCACCTTAACCCCCTGGCCGAAACCGATGGGCAACACGATAAAATTGATCGTCTCCGCATTCACATACCGACTCGGGCTGCTGACCGGAAAATTCGAATTCTGCAGGGAGGTCGTCGAAACGTAAAATCCCGGTGCCGGATCGTTCGGTCCTTGGATAATTGGCGTCCCATTCGGCTGGTTATTGTCCGTCGCCACTCCCCACCAATTTCCCGGTTTCCCCGCATTGGCCAAGTCGTCCAGTCCCGACTTGCTGTCCGGACTGTACGCGCGCGGACTTCCATCCGCATCGACATTCAGGCCCGCCACATACAGCAGCGGGGAAGCATTCCCATCCACCGTCACCACTTCGGAGTAGCCATACGTTCTCACCACGTTCAGTTGTGCCATAAAGAAGTCTCCTTGATCTCGATTTGTTGTTAAGTTGCAAAAGTTATCTCCATTGACCGAATACTGTCCAATGGAGTTAATCGGCCCAATTTTCCCCAAAGAAAGCTTTAAAACTCACCGCGCGATATAAGCGAACCATCCCATCACCACCATTGGACTCCTCCACAGGACCCCGGGTGATCTCGATTACCGGGACTTGTTCCGCACGGCAATCTGGCTCAACATCCCTCCGCAGGAATTGCGGGAAATCGCCCGCCGAATGATATTCAAAGTGCTCGCCTCCAATCACGACGACCACGGCAAGAACCATGCCTTCCTTTACCACGAGGAGCATCGAGGGTGGGTGGCGTGGCTTCAGTCGGCTGTTCAAGGGTAATGTCATCGCCGTGTTTCTCTGCCAAGGCCTCAGCCCGCGCCAGCCTGACTTGGAGGTCAACGTCGAGGTAGCCAAGGACAAGCTTCACCAGGCAGACTTACCATGTGGCCTGCCTCCAGGATCAATGGTGCTGCTTCGGCCAGGACATTGATCGCAGGGAATGCGCACGTTCGTGCCGTCCCGGATGAAGGCAGCCAAGGCGGAACGATCCGCTTCCGGAATGTGTTCCTACAAGGCAGGCCAGGAAGCGCTCATTGTATCCTTTCAATGGTCAGGCGCTCAACCTGCCGCCCGGCCTGCAGATCCCGGTCAATGCCTTCCGGGGTGAGTCCCTTCTCGAGGCGTCGGGATGAATGCGCCACTTGATCGGGCGGTGAGTGGAAACGGAAGCACTCCTCTCATAGGCGAGAACGGCAACTAGATCGAGCAAATCGTCTTCGGTGCTCAGTTTCAGGTCAACGGTGGAAACGCGTATATTTTTCTCGGGTAAATAGGCTTCGATCAAGCGGCCAGCCCGGAGAGGAGTGATCACGTAAAGATTGCGTCGCCGGATCATTTCCTGGGCCTCCTCGGTGTCCACCTTTTTTTGAGGCAACGATCTCCTTATCGCGAAGATCCAAGGGGTCCCTTTTCAACGACGCAACGCGAGAGGCGTTAACAAGATCAGCGTGCCAGCTCTTTTCGCATCGCTTCCAGCGGCAGGGTATTGATCACGTCGGAGCGGCGCAGCCAGCCCTTGCGGGCCATGGTCACGCCGTGACGCAGCATAGCCAGCTGCGAGATGCGGTGGGCATCGGGATTGATGGCGCATTTCACGCCCTTGTCGCGGGCGCGATGCCACCAGCGCCAGTCCATGTCCATGCGCCAGGAGCTGCAATTCAGCTCGATCCATGTGCCGGTACGGGCGGCGCAGTCGATGATTTTGTCGAGGTCGATCTTGCTCGGTTCGCGCTGTAACAGGAGGCGACCGGTGGCATGGCCCAGCATGGTGACATACTCGTTTTCCATCGCCTGGATGACGCGTTTAGTCATTTCCTCCTCGTCCTGGTTCATGGCATTGTGCACCGAGGCGACGACATAATCGAGACGGGCCAGGATGTCGTCGGAGAAATCGAGACTGCCATCCTTGAGGATATCGACCTCGCTGCCGGCGAAGACGCGGAAATCGTCGAGGTGCGCATTGAGTGCGGAGATCATCCCGATTTGTTCCGCCAGCCGCTCCTCGTTGAGACCGTTGGCCTGGAAGGAGGACTTCGAGTGATCGGCAATGCCGAGGTAGTCGAGCCCGAGTTCGCGCGCCTCTCCCGCCATTTCGGCGAGGGTGTTCTTGCCGTCGCTCCAGTTCGTGTGGCAGTGGAACGTGCCGCGCAACTGCGTCCACTCGACCAGGCGGGGGATTTCCCGCTTTTCCGCGGCCTCGATCTCACCCAGGTTCTCGCGCAGTTCGGGCGGGATGTACTGGAGCCCGAGGGCTTCGAAAAGATCGTCCTCGTTGCGGCAGGGAATGAGCTTGCCGTTCTCGTTCCTGTCGGACTTTGTCCCGGCGACGATCTCGAAAAGTCCCCACTCGCTGAGTTTTTTCCCCTGGGCGATGGCCCGCTGGCGCATGGCGACATTGTGTTCCTTGCTGCCGGTGAAGTGATGGAGCGCGTAGGGAAATTCCTTGTCGGCGACGACGCGCAGATCGGCGGAAATCCCGCTCTGGAGCAGCACGCTCGATTTGGTCGGGCCGTGATTGGTCACCTGTTTGACCCAGGGGAGCGAGACGAAATAATCCATGACCTCCTGCGGTTCGCGCGACGAGGCGACAAAATCGAGGTCCTTCACGATCTCCTTCCCGCGCCGCAGGCTGCCCGCGATGCTGAGTTGTAGGATGGCCTCGTGCAGACGAAGGGCCTCGCGAATTTCCTCCGCCTCCGCCCAGGCCTCGGCGTAACGGAACTGGCGTGCGTAGTCCCGGTTCTGCGCGATACCGGCCAGGATTTTTTCCTCGGTCTTTTCGCCGAAGCCGGGCAACTCCCGCACTTGATGCGCCTGGCAGGCGGCCTCGAGGTCGGTCACACTTGTGATGTTCAGTTTCTCGTGCAGGAGCTTGATTTTTTTCGGGCCGAGCGCGGGAATCTCCATCAGGGCGAGCAGTCCCTCGGGAACCGACTCGCGGAGTTTTTCGTAATAATCGAGACGTCCGGTGCGGGCGAGTTCCGTGATTTTTTGTTGGAGGGCCTCGCCGATGCCGGGCAATTCACCCAGACGCCCCTCTTCCACCAGCTTCACCATGTCGCCCTCATAATTGTCGAGGCTGCGGGCCGCGTTGGTGTAGGCGCGGGCCTTGAAGGGGTTTTCGCCCTTCAGCTCGAGCAGGACGGCGATTTCTTCCAAAATATCGGTGAGATCGGATTTATCCATGACACAAAAGGTTTCCCCTCACTCCGCGTAAAGATCCGCGCGGGCGCGCCGTTGACGCAGAAGCTTTGCATGGCGATGACGCGCCAGGACCCGTTCGTCGGTGGCGAGTTCTCCGATGATCTGCCCCGCCACCATGACCACACCGAGGACGGGCATGACCAGGAGCAGTCCCGCAATGCCCGCCACGGCCCCGGCCAGCAAAATCATGAGTACGGCGACCAACGGGTGCATGCTCAGGCTGCGCCCGATGGTGAGCGGCATGAAAAGAAAATCGTCCATCAGCCGCACGAAGATGAAAAGTCCCACGACTTCGTAGGGCAACCAGACGCTGTTCGGCGAATCGTGGGCCGCCACGAGGACGACCAGCAGGCCTCCGGCAATCGAGCCGAGGTAAGGCAGCCACGCCATCACGGCAGCCAGTCCGGCCAGGAAAAATGGCGAGCCGATCCCGAGAAACCAGAGACCGACACCCAAGCAAAAAGCGTCCAGCGCCGTTAGCATCAACAGCCCCTGAAAATAGCGCCGCAACTGGTCCTCCACGCGGTAGAAGAGGTAGAGCGTTTTTTCGAAAAAGGCATTCGGAATCGCCCGGATGAGGAACCGCTTGAAACGGGGGCCGTCGAGTAGAAAAAAGTAGGTCAGGTAAGGCATGAGCAGAACCGACGGCACCCAGTGGAGCAGTTCCAGTGCGATGCCGCCGGAGTAGCTCGCCGTCAGGTTCTCGACCTGGTCGTTTAGTTCCGCCGTGGCCGCAGCGGTCTCTTTCGCTTCTTCCGCGACCGCCTTATTCGGCTGCCCGTCCGACGGAGCGGTCGTTTTGTCGATTGGCGTGGGCGCGGGACTGGTCTTTTCGGTTTCTTCCGGCGGTTTCGCCGTTTGATGATGTACGAACGGCACCATCTTGCTCAGTGTCGTCTCGGCGTTGACGACCAGCTTCTCGCCGGTCTGGAAATAATCGCTGGCCTTGTTGCGCCAGTTGCTCGCAGCAGAGGATATTTTCGGCCCCACGATAACCCCCAGCGCGGCCAGAAAAAGCGAGAGCATCATGGTGACGAAAAAGACGGCGCGCGCCCGGGTCATGCCCCGCGCCATCGCCATCTGGACCAGGGGCGCCAGCAGATAGTAGGCGACGACGGAGAGAAGCACCGGCATCACCAGCCAGAGTATCGTCTGGAAGAGAACGAGCAGGAGGCAGGTCGTCGCAATAATGCCCACCCAGACAAGGGGACCGCTGGCGAGATCGCGATTCATGGCCGGTGGTCAGGACGCCTCGTGATGACGGTCGGTTTGAATAATGGCCTGCCGCAGCCGCGCCGCCAGCACGCGGGCCAGTTGATAGGAGATGCGCGAAGCGATGGTGGAATGGGTCTCCAGCAGCGAGAAGAACTCGGAGCGAAACAACGAAACGATTTCCGAATCGTCCACGGCCCGGGCCTGGGCCGTGCGCACGCTCTGGTCCAGCAGCGCCACCTCGCCGAAAAAGGAACCGGGTCCGAACTCGAGCGAGACTTGGTTGACGCCGACCGGACGCGTGATCTTGACCCTGCCGCCGATCACAATGAATAGTCCCTGACCCTCTTCCCCCTCGTCGAAGATGACTTCATCGGCCAGATAATGGCGGACGTGGAGCATATTATCGACGACGGCGAGATCGCGCATCGAGAGGTCCTTGAACAAGACCACATTTTTCAACAGGTCCAGACGGGGATTGCGCAAGGACTTTAGACCGAAGAGCATTTTTCAGAGTTAGGGGAAAAAGTCCGGGCTGTCGAGAGGAGCCACTCGCCAGTCCTAAGCGCCCCTGGCGACTCTTGTGCGCCGCAGCTTTGCCCCAAAACCCACGATCATCCCAAAATAAATGCCGATCATCGAACCCACCGCGACATCGGAGGGATAATGCCGGTACAGCTCCATCCGCGCCCAAACCACGGCGAAGGCAAAAAGCGTCGTGACCAGCCCCAGGCGAAGCTCCGTGACCAGCAACGCCACCGCCGCCCCAAAGACGGCAGCCGCATGCCCGGATGGAAAGCTCTCGAACCCGCCCCGGAACGCGTAAGTAATACCATAAAAGCCGTCCGCCAGATGGGCATCGGGCCTCGGTCGCCCGAGGGTAAGGCGCAAACAGTCGTCGAACAACCCGGCCAGCGTCGCCCCCAAAAAACAAATCACCGCCACGCGACGCCACGCACTGCTTTTTCGCCATACCCCATAGAGCCAGATGGCCACCGCCAGCGGGACGTTATAGGTCGGATAATCGCCCCAGGTGCCTAAAAAATAGGCCGCGCGCCGCGCGCCTTCCTCCTGCGGTCCGCTCAGGAAATGGAGTTTTTCCAGCAGTTTTTGATCGTGCGGCCAGATCACCGCACCGAAAGCGAGTGCCGCCGCGAAGATGGCAAGCGACAGGAGCCTGATGCTCCTCAAAAGAAACCAGGCACCACGCCAGACGGTCCGCCCCTGCGCCACGGTGGCGACCACGATCTGCGGTCCGCGAAAACTCTTGACCTTCACCGGTTAGAGGCTGTCCGAAAAAGGGGCAGCGGTCACGCGTAAAGCGGTTTTGCCTACGACCTCTCCCTGGCCAGCAAATCGCGAATCTCGATCAGCAGTTTCTCCTGCGGAGTCGGCACGGGCGGATCGACCGGCTTTTCCGATTCATGCCGTTTCAGCGCGTTGACCGCCTTGACGATCAAAAAAATGACAAACGAGACGATGAGAAAACTGACGACGGTATTGAGAAATGCGCCCAACGCGATCGCCACTTCCGGTTTAGCTTTGGTCGGGTCGGGGTCGGGGACCGCCTGTTGCAGCACAAAATGGATCGAGGAAAAATCGTGACCGCTCGTCAGCCACCCGATCGGCGGCATCACCACATCCTTCACCAGCGAGTTGACGACACTGCCAAACGCGCCGCCGATGATCACACCCACCGCGAGGTCCACTACATTGCCGCGCGAGATGAACTGCTTGAACTCAGCGACAAAACCGAGCGACCCTTTTACCACCGACTTAACTTCTACATCCAAACTCATGAACCTTAAGTAAGCGGGCGCACGGCAATGATCAAGGGTTTTCGTCCGCGCGCTTTTCGTTACTTCTGCGCGAGCAGGCAGCAGACACCGCCGCCAAACTCAATATCCCTTCTTTACTCAAACCCTCATTCCACTGAAAATGCCGAGGAACCTCAATATGCGACCACGGCACCCGCCTTGGCTGATCAGCGAGGACTCGTCACCTTCATCGGTATTTGCGAGCTCGCTGGTGCCATTGGTCTGATCGTCCCCCGCCTGACAGGTATCATGCCCGTCTTATCCACCTGGGCGGCAGTGGGTCTCGCCACGATCATGGTTTTGGCCACAGGATTTCATCTGACGCACTGTGAGTATTCCCACGTTCTTATTACTCTGACCCTTTTGCCGGATTCGTCGTTTACGGTCGCCGATTCAAAAATGTGGCCGGGTAGGATTCGGTCCTGTCTAGCGTAAGTTTTGCACAGGGCCCGGGCGGGCGAGGTTTATCTGGCGGATCGTCGACTTTCTGAAAGACCCAAGCGCGGCAGAATACGCCACTCCCCGGCCCGAACAGGCCTAAAGTCGGATAAGAGCCAGGCCGGATTCCGGATCGAGCTGCTTCTGTAAATGGGCCGGACTTTCGGTCAGTACGACCTCGCAAGTGGGGCGGACGACCGCCTCCAACAAATGGCCGCCGTGCGCGGTTCCGTCCGATTTGCCGATGACGACGTGGGCATGCACCTGCGGCTCGCCATCCTTCAGTGCGACGTCCCCGATCAGCGAGAGCAACTCCACCTGCTCAGCCAACTCCACTGCGGTCTTGTACTT
>CAJCII010000007.1 GCA_903970335.1 Bacteroidota bacterium
TGACCGCCCTCGGCGTCCCCTCGGTAGATAGCGTCGACCTCCGGGCAACGGGCCTTCCCCAGCCCCAACGGGGCGACCTAACCACCAAAGCCTGGGGCAACGCCCCAGGAATAGACCCCCGAAACGAAAAGCCCTGAAGGGGCGCACTAAAATCGGGGTAATTGTCCCCTCGTTCCACAACGCACTGCCCTCCGCAGGAGCTTGGGAACGCCCTTCTCCGCGCAATTCCATCCCCCCTCAAATAACCACCCGTCATCCCGAGACATCCAAGCGCCGGGGCTTTTTGTGTTGATAATGAACGCCTTACAAAAGGCGTCATGAGGAGCAATGTCGAAAGACCAGTTCCGCTGCCTTTTCACAGATAGGTACCGCTCTCGGCAATGTTCGTGTCTACTCCGCAACCAATAGCGTGGGATTTCCCACCCAGAGCGCAAAGTAGGGGCGACTCGAAGAACTTTTCTCAAGCAATATGAGAAACGGCTTATCGAACACGAAATGGCGCGGCGGCGGGTGGTCGTCGTAAGCAAGTTCGGCCCCCATCTCCGTGAGAACCGATAGCCTTGCCCCGTACTCGTTCAATTGAAAACGGACATCCTCGGTGATTTTGTCCATCTGACCATCCGAGGTCAGACGCTCCCCTTTTTTCTGTCTCGATCAGGCGGACGGTGTAACAATGCTCCAACCCTCTTCCGCGAGGAATGCCCTGGCCAAGGCTACGTAATCTTTAAAATGAAGATCGGATGAGTCGTACTTGAACTGGGGGAGGTCGGCCAGGCGGGGCAATTCGATTTTAAACTTCTCATACGTTTCGATGATACGCGTTGCGCCAGAAGCGTTGCTGTGGCTTCTCAGAAAGTGCCTGACACTTGCGATCGCCTTATGCGGATCGCTTCCGTGCATCGAAATATCATTTCCCGCCACGTCGGAAATATAGCGCTGGTAGACGAATTGGTGTTCGGCTAAAACCAGACAGGTTTTGCCCCGATGGTTCGGCCCGCCAAAATCGCGTGCGCCAATAAAGAGCCCGAATTCGAACGGCATGTTGAAACGGGGAAGTCCGGTGTTCTCGTCCGATTGTGTTCTCGACAAATCATGGATGCTCAAATCGCATTCGTTGATCAGCTGGCGTAGTCTGCCAATGCGGGGCGTCCCGCTGTCGCTCGATTCGAGGCTGCATCGTGGTTCGTAGCCGCAGGCAATAATGGCAAAAACGACCGCATCGAAGATCGGCTTGTACTTGGGGTCGAACGGCGCGTTGAGAAAGACATGAAGCGACCGCGTGCGCCTGCGTACTTTCACTGCAATTAAACGGCTAGAGCGCGAAGTGCTCGAATGGCCCGGCGTGCGCGATTGAACCGGATATGCTCGTCGCGGGTACGTGGGCCTAAGATATAAAATCCGTTCGCGGTCGTCCGTCCCAACGGTTTCTTGAGGCGCTTCTTTGGTGCCTTGGTTGGATTTGTCAAAGGCTTGGTCACAAGCAAATCATTGTCTCTCGCACCCAAAGCACAAGAATTTTTTGCACGGATCGATGCAAATCCCTCACTCCCCCACCCTCAAATCCACCGACTCCACCTCGTCCGACGACGGCCCCACCATGATCTTGTACGTCCCCGGCTCCGTCTTCCGCTCCATCTCCAGCCCGTAAAACGCCAGCGCGCTCCCCTCCACCGGAAACGTCACCGTCCGCGTCTCGCCCGGATTCAGGTGGATGCGCTGGAATCCCTTCAACTCCTTCACCGGCCGCGTCACCGATGCCACCTGGTCGTGCACGTAAAGCTCCACAATCTCGTCTGCCGCCATCCCGCCCGTATTCGTCACCTCCACGCTCGCCGTCGTCTGCCCGTCCGGCGCGATCGTCGCGTCCGCCAGCTTCAGGTTCTTGTACGCGAACGTCGTGTACGACAGCCCGTACCCGAACGGATACACCGGCTCCTTGCTGCCGAACAGATAGTCGAAATTCGCCGCTCCCTCCTTCTTGCTGTAATAGACCGGCACTTCCCCCACCGACACCGGAAACGAAATCGTCAGCTTCCCCGAAGGCGACACCTTCCCGAACAGGATGTCCGCCGCCGCATCGCCCGTCTCCTCGCCCGCGTACCACCCCTCGATAATCGCCGGGACCGCCTTCCCCAGGTCGTTCAACGTCGGCGGCCTCCCGTTCATCAGGTAAAGCACCACCGGCTTCCCCGTCTTCAGGATCCGCCGCGCCAGTTCCTCCTGCTGCCCCGGCAGGTCCAGCGAGGTCCGGTCGCCCGGATGGTTTTCCGCCCACGCCTCCCGGCACGTCTGCTCCACATCGCCCAGCGCCAGCACCACCACATCGGCCTGCTCCGCCGTTTTTTCCGCCTCGGCCATTAACGGTTCGTTGACCTCCTCGCTCGCCGGCTTCACCTTTGGCCCGCTCAGTAGCCAGTTCTTGTATGAATTGCGCTGGTCGTTCGCCACGATCTCGCACCCTTTCGCGAAAACCACCTTCGCCCGGTCTCCCACGCCCGCCCGGATTCCGTCCAGCAACGAAACGGTCGTCTTCGGCGTCCCGCTGTAGCCGCCCAGCCGCGCGATGTCCCCGTTCGGCCCGATCACCGCGATCGTGTGATATTTCGTCGTGCTCAGCGGCAACAAGTGCCCCTCGTTCTTCAGCAGCACGATCGTTTCCCGCGCCGCTTGGAGGCTCAGTTCGCGGCTTTCCGGGCGCGCCACCAACTCATGCGCTTTTGCCGCGTCCACATACGGATTCTCGAACAACCCCAACTCGAACTTCGCCCGCAGCACCGCGCTCACCGCCTCGTCCACCGTCGCCATGTCCACCTTCTTCTCCTGCACCAGCGTGTCCATCGTCTGGTAGCAGACCCCGTCCGGCAGCTCGATCTGCACCCCCGCGTCGATCCCCTCCTGCGCCGCCTGCGCCTTGTCCGCCGCGACAAACTGGTCGTTGTAGAGCCGCTCGACTCCCGAGTAATCCGAAACCACCAGCCCCGTAAAACCGAGTTCGCCCCGCAGCACATCGCGTAACAACCACCGGTTCGCGTGCGACGGCACCCCGTCGATCTCGTTGTAGGAAGCCATCACCGCGTCCGGATGCGCCGTCTTGATCACATACTCGAACGGCGCGAGCTGGACTTCCCGCAACTGCCGGATTCCTCCCTCGAAGGGCGACTGGTTCAACCCGCCCTCCGGTGTCCCGTGCCCCACAAAATGCTTCAGGGTCGACATCACATGCTCCCCATCGACCACCCCCGTGCTTCCCCCCTGCAAACCCCGCACCACCGCCGCGCCCAGCCGCCCGTTCAGGAACGGGTCTTCCCCCATCGTCTCCTCCGTCCGGCCCCAGCGCGGATCGCGCGCCACATCCAGGATCGGCGTCAGCGATTCCTGACCGCCCCGCGCCCGCATCTCCCGCCCCACCACATCGTAAATCTTCTCCACCATCGCCTCGTCCCAGCTGCAGGCCAGCCCGATCGGCATCGGAAAACTCGTCGCCTCCGGCTTCATCACTCCGTGGCACCCCTCGTCGTGGAAAATCGCCGGAATCCCCAGCCGCGTCTTTTCCCGCAGGAACTTCTGCACCGAGTTCCGGTACCGCACATCCTCGTCCAGCGAAAATTGCGTCGGCCCGATCTCCCCGATGCCATCCGGAAACAGCTTCGCATAATTCTCGTCCGTCAGGACCTCGTCCGGCTTGCCCGGCGTCATCATCCAGTGCCCGGTGATCTGCCCGATCTTCTCCTTCATCGTCATCCGCCCCAGCAAATCGGCCACCCGCTGCTCCACCGGCGCGCTCGCCTGCTTGTACAACGGCTGCGGGTCGTCCGCCCAAGCCGTCGCCCCACTCAGCCCCACTGTCGCCAGAATAAAAATGCCGACCAATCGCCTCGCGCTCCGCCTCCGGCTCAAGCTGACGAACGGTGAACTTCCCGCGAAACGGTCATTGGTCATGGGATTCGAATTTTAGAAAAACAAATCGAACCAACGCAAGCTGAGACTCGACCGAACCGACCCAATTCTCGACCCATCTCGCAACCGGCTTTCCCCCAATGCCTTCCGCTAACTCGTTCCGCTCAATGGCCAAAATGCCCAGTCTGACCTAAATTTATAGGCCAGATAAGCC
>CAJCII010000008.1 GCA_903970335.1 Bacteroidota bacterium
ATCGCCCCCCGCCCGCTCGGCCCCCACCACGCCGGGTCCGCCGCCGGCAACGTCACCGCCAGCACCGCGAAAAGCCCCGTCATCAGCCCCATCATCTTGAACGACAACGCCCCATCCGCGCACGTCCGCTCGCTGCGATGGTAAGGGCGTTTCATGGCGGTGTGTTCCTCTGTCCTCGGAATTCCCTGGATGGAAACGCCCCCGCTTAGGGGTTATACATGGGGATGTCGGAGGCAGGCTGGCATTTGATCACGCCGCCGGCGGTCAGGTTGCCATTCTTATAAACAACCAAGGCATCGGAAGGGCCACTCGCGCTGGTATTGCCGTGGCCCTCTCCATCCCCACCATTACCAATTTCAAAAAGTGGATCGGTGGGATTCCATTGCGTAGGATTGGGAGCCGACAGTCCGTTTGCGTTAAGCCCCACATTATATGCACCGATGGCGAATGAAGCGTAGCCCGAGGCGGTGGTGCAATAGCCTGAGGCCATAGCATAATAGCCACTGGCGGTGGTGCGCCCGCCAAAAGCGGTTGAAACATATCCATGGGCCGAAGAGCCAAAGCCGAAGGAGGTTGAATAGTTTCCGCTAGCCGTGCTCCAACCGGAGGCAAAGGCAAAGATACCGCTGGCATTACCACCGAAGGAGGCAGCGCCGTAGCCGCTGGCCGAACCCGCAGTAAAAGCAACGGAATTAGGTTGGGTAGCCGTACTGTAAAAACCTAGGGCTACGGAATAATTACCGGAGGCGGTCGTATCGAATCCCATGGCTACCGAGTATTGGCCGATATTGGACGAGTCCCATTGTGTTCCGTCGACTCCACCCGCCCTGAAAGCACTTGCCCCTGGATACCAGAACATACGGTTTCCGGCACCGCTTAAACTCAATGAGCCGGTGGTGCCCGTATCCCAGAGCAGTCCATTGGTATCGACTCCAAAGACCGGGTCCGTGCTGGGCACAAGAATTTGGGCGTGCAAGGAGGTCGTGTGCACTGCCAGCCAAAAAGTCAAAGCCAGGGCCAGTTTCTTCAAGGTTGCGGTATGCATTTTTCTTCTCCTAATTTGTGGTCGGTGGACTAACGGCGGTACTGCTTTGGGAAATGGGTTGCGCCTGCGTTTGGGCTTGCTTGATAAGTCCTGCCTGTTGTTGCCACTGTTGCAAGGCTGCTTGCCGCACGCTCGGAGGGGCGGTAGCGTACTGCGTGAGCAACTGAAGGCGTGCTTGCATCAATTGCCTTCGGCTCGTCGGGGAGGTTTGTGCTTGGTTCGCTTCATTGGCCAATAGGTTCGAAGAGAGCAGTGGTGGTGGTGGAGCCGATTCGGCGGCGAGCGTTTGCGCGCGTTGAACCTGAAGTTGCAAATCCGAGGCGTGCTGTTGACGGAAGACCTGCATTTGCTGCTGCATCAGTTGACTCAACTGAGTGGAGATGACGGCCTGCCCGGACGCAGCGAGTTGCTGCACGATCTGGTTATGAATCTGCGCCCGGGCGTTGGCCAGTGCAGCCTGCGTGGCCAGAAAATCGCGCAGCGTTTGCGACGCACTGGCTGGGATCTTCGGCTGAAGGTTGACCGGCATTATCTGCATGGCCGAAGCAACCGACATCGCGCTCGCCAGTTGATTCAACCCGGCAATCTGAGCAGCGTTTTGTTGACGCCACGCGGTCAGTTGCTGCGGCGTGGCCCCTTGGGCAATGAGGGTTTGCCTCGCTTGGAGAAGTGCCGCTTGCTGTTGCTGGAATGCCTGAAGCGTGGTTTGGCCGGTCGAAATTGGCTGCGCCGGGGATAAAGTCGAAATGGTTCCAGACGATACGACGGGGGAAACTTGTTGGAGGGACTGACCGTTTGAAGCACTTTGCGCCGTTGCCACCCCAAGGGTCATTGAGTAAACGATCACTCCGAAACAACAGCGAGAGAGTGAAGTGCTCATGCGAATTTCGTCTTCGCGGTTACATTGATGTAATCTTAATTGGCCGTCAATTCCGTTTTATTAGTCTATTGAAAAAATATTGTGTCATTTTTTGCCATGCTTACTTAACGTCTCTATCTGTCGCCGTTAATACAATATAAACTACCTAAACCGGATTGCTTGGATAGCCGAAGAGGGAGAAGTACCAACCGAAGTTGGCCTGGGTAAACCGCACCACGTCGGGGCCGATGACGGAGAGATAATCGTTGGTCAGCGGTTCGACCTTGGGTCGGATATTGTGCAGGCCGGGGATGCCGTAGGCCTGGTCGTCCTCCTGCGTGACTTGCGGGACGTGGCTGAAATCGTGGGCGAAGTCGGGCACGCCGAGATAGGCGTAGACCTTCTGCATGGTCTGCTTCGGCTGGACGGTGAGGTCCTCGTAGCGGAGGAAGAGAATTTTCTTCTGCCAGCCGCGCTGGTGGATTTCCGCGATGCGGTCCAGGGCCAGGCCGACGGGCGGCGTTTGCAGATGTTGCACGGCGCGCTTGAAGGTGGTGGTGCCGCTGAGCGCCTGATGGTTTTCGATGGGGCGATGCCGGTCGGGCGTTTGGCGGAACTTCTTTTCCATCGAGGCGAGGATTTGGCGCAGGTCGCGCACCATGCAGATGATTTTCGGCTCCTCGTCGAAGATGAGATTGAGCAGGTCGAAGTGGACGCCCCAGCCGCGCGATTTATCGACGACGTAGGGCTTGTCGGTCAGGGCGCGGAAATAGGCTTCCATCCCGGCGCGACTAAAGGCGAGGAACGCCTTCTTCATGTCGGTGCTGTCCTGGGCCTTGAACTCGGCGCTGTTGGTGTAGTTGAGGCGCGCCCCGAAGACCAGTTCGAGTAATCCCGATGTTGGCGTGACATAGAACGCAGGATTTTGGGCGAGGATGTTTTGCAGCAGGGTCGATCCCGCGCGGGGCATGGAGCTTTGGTAGAAAATCTTCGGCGGGGTGGTCGGCATAATAATTAAAGTCTGAACCAACGCGCAGTTTTTCTTCAAGTAGTATCATCTTCGGGCATGATCGGAGTTAGGTTGGACAAGCACGGTTTCGTCGCCGAAGGGTAGGGCAAAACACCCGCTTGCCCTCATCCGAAGTGTCGCTCTAGTCTGCACCTGCCGTGCCGACCAAGAAACCGTCTTCCGCTGCCACCATCCAGAAAGTCCGTCGGGCGGGCGAGATCGCGCAGGCCCAGGCGTTTCGCAAGGAGCTGCTCGCCCGGATCGGGTTCGTCCATGGCGACGAGCGGCTCGGGCTGGTTTTTGCCGACGAATACATCAGCGTGCATCGCGATCCGGTCAAGTTTCCCTCGGGGCGGTTCGGCACGTACCTGCGTGTGGATGAAAACGGTTTACCCGACCGGACCGTAGGCGTGGTCGTCGTGCCCCGTCTCGGCGACTCGCTCCTGATCCAGGAAATCTATCGCTACCCGACCGCCTCGTGGGAATGGGAATTCCCGCGCGGGACGGCCGAACCGGGGCAGTCGCTCCAGAAAACCGCGCGGCAGGAGGTGAAGGAGGAGACCAACCTTGAGGTTGCCAAAATCCGCAAGCTCGGCGTCGTCAAAGGCAACACCGGACTGCTTTCCGGCAAGACGGTGGTGTTCCTGGCCGATCTGAAGCCCGGCGCGAAAGCCAAGCCCCAGGCCGACGAAGCGATCAGCCGGTTCCTGTTCCTTTCGCCCGCGAAACTGCTTGGGATGGCGGCGGCGGGGAAAATCCACGATTCGTTTACGCTCTCCGCGTTGCTGCTGGCGATCACGAAGGGGGACGTGAAGGGGTGAGGCGGAGGGGACAGTTTCGCACGGAGGACGGCAGAGGGCCGAAGAGGAAGATGGCTTGGAAACGGGAACCGATTTTTCGACAAGCGCGGGATGACGGTTCGTTTTTTTGGGAATGGGATGACTCGCTGCGCTCGGGTCCCGTCGCCCGGAGGTCGACGGCTACCTACGGAGGGGGACGCCGACGGCGGTCATAGACCACCGCTACAGCAGAGAGTACGACGGCTACCGACGGAGGAAGGTGCCGCCGCTCGGGAGGGACACGTCCCATCGAGGCGGCTTCCTACCGAGGAAGCACGGCTCGGCAGGCCAGCAACCACACCTATCGCCCGCCCTCCAAGGAAATGCACCGTCGCACGGAGTGCGACGGCTACCACTGAGGTGCGATGGCTACCAACTACCGCCGCTCGGCCAGGATGACGTGGGCGGTGTTGTAGCCGCTGGCGGCAAAGACGCCGCCGCCGGGGTGGGTGCTGGCGCCGGTGAGGTAGAGGCCGGGGAGACCGGGCACGGTGTAGGCGGAGAGCTCGGGGAGGGGGCGGAACATGAACATCTGGTCGAGACTCATCTCGAGGTGCATGACGTTGGCGCGGAGCATCCCGAGCGTTCGCTCGATGTCGAGCGGGCTTTGGATGTAGCGGGCGATCATCTTGCCGCGCATGTTTGGGGCGTAGCGGCAGACGAGGTCGTAGAGCTTGTCGGCCTCGCGCTCGCGGATGTCGTCCCAGCGCTCGCCGTTGCTTAGCTCGTAGGGATGGTACTGGCCCCAGGTGAAGAGGGTGTGTCTGCCCTCGGGCGCGAGGGTGGGATCGAGGGCGGAGAAGCTCATGGCGACGACGGAGGGGGTCTGCGGCGGCAGGCCGAAGGAGAAGTCGCGGTGCGAGCTGGTCAGGTAGTCGAGGGAGGGGCAGAGCAACTGGAGCGAGGTCTGGTAATCCCGGGTGCCGGGGAGGGGACCGGCGGGTGCGGAAGCGTCGCCGTAGTCGGGCAGCTCCTCGACGGCGTGGCGGACGATCATGCCGAAGCCGTTGCCGATGCGGGTGCGGGCGACGCGTTTCTGCAAGTCCTCGGGCGGGTTTTTGAGGAGCTTGCCGAAGAGGGTGTGGAGGTGGAGGGCGGAGACGACGCGGGTGGCTTCGACCTCCTGGCTTTGGCCGTCGGGCGACCGGTAGGCGACCCGCCAGGTTGAAGGTCCGGTGCGGGCGATTTCGGTAACTTCGGCTTCGCAGGCGATTTCGCCGCCGTCGCTGAGGAGCCGCTTTGCCATCGCCTGGGTGAGGGCACCGCTGCCGCCCTTGGCCCGTTTCGCGCCGCTTTTGTGGATCATGGCGTTCCAGCCGAGCATGTCGCCGCTGGCCATTTCGCCGGGCGCGGGGCCGGACTGCGCGGAGAGCCACGCGAGCGCGGTGCGGACGGCGGGGTGCTCGAAGAGTTCGTCGATGACCTGGCCGTAGGGGGCCATGAGCTGGCGTGAGGTATCGAGGGAGGACCAGAGTTTGCGGGAGCGCCAGTTGAGGAGGTTGCGCTTGAAGATGGTGCGGAAAATCCGGCCCGGCGTGGGTGGCTGGAGGAAGGTCTCGAAGATGCCCTCGTTGAGTTCGCCCCAGTGGTGGACGAAGGCGCGGTAGGCGTCGGCGTCCTTGGGGGAGATTTTGGCGATGCTGGCGCAGGTGCGGTCGAGGTCGCGGTAGAAGGAAATGCCGGTGCCGGTGCCGAGGATCGGGTAGTAGGCCCAGGGGTCCATCTCGAGGTACTCGAGGCCGAAGCGGTGCAATTCGAGGTCGCGCAGGACGGGGGTGAGATGGATCATGATGTGGGCGGAGGAGCCGACATCGAGGCGGTAGCCGGGGATGAGGTCGTCCTGGGTGCAGACGGCGCCGCCGACGAGATGGCGACGCTCGAGCACGAGGACCTTGCGTCCCGCGCGGGCGAGGTAACAGGCACAGGTCAGGCCGTTGTGTCCACCGCCGACAATGACCACGTCATAATGCGCCATAAGGATTCCCGATGGAAGCGAGCTTGTCGCCGGACGGGGCGTAGTTCCAGCAGAACTTTGGGTGGCGACGCTAATGGATTCCTAATCCGGGACGGCTTCGTCGGACGCTGGTGACGAGAAGGCATCCTGGAAGCGGGGGAAGAGAACGCCCCAGAGGAAGAAAGCGGCGATGGTGAGGAGGACCGCCGACTGGGGCCAGGCCTGGTTGGCGAGGAGGAAGGCGAGGATCAGCCCGTAGATGGACCCGGCCACGAGCGACCAGGCCATTTCCTTGCGGGTGAGGGCGTACCGGGCAAAGGGATCGAGGAGCAGGAACAAGTTCGCAAAGGAGCGGCCAAAACCGAAGAGGACGAGATAGAGCGCCATGACGACAAAGGCCCAGTGAAGGCCTTCCTCTCCGAATTGCGTGCGCAATTCGCCGACGACCAGGCGATAGCCGAAGTAGATCGCGAAGATGAAAAAATAGCGCAGGCCCGTGCGGTGCTTCCCGAGCCAGGCAATGAACTGGAAGTAGAGGCGATAAATCCAGACGCGGGAATTGAAGGAGTGGAGCATGCCGCGGCGGGCATAGTCGTAATTGGGGTCGAGCCGGAGAGCCTCGAGGAAATGGCGGTTGGCCCGACGATGGTCCCCGGCTTGGAGCGCGGACCATCCGGCGTTGCATTGCGAGATGGCGTTATCGGGGGCCTGAGCGAGGAGGCGGGCGTTGATGGCGTTGCTTTCCGGGAGGCGTCCCTGTTGGCGGAGGGAGATGGAGAGCAGATTGGCGGCGAGCTCGTTGGTGGGATGGATTTCGAGGGAGAGGCGGGCGCTTTCCTCGGCCTTTTTCCACTCGTGCAGGTCGTTGTAGGCGCGGGTCCGGGCATTGAGGGCGAGGAGGCTGTAGGGAGCGATGGCCAGGGCCTGATCGGCCACCACAACGGCTTCTTTATCGCGATCGAGATTGCCGAGAATCCAGGCGCGCAGGGCGAAGAACTCGGCGCGGTTGGGGTCGAGGGAGATGGCGCGGTCGATGGTCTCGAGCGCTTTTTTGGAGTGGCCGGTCCAGTTGCAATAGCAGAAAGCGAGTTCGAAATAGCCGTCGGCATGGGAGGGTTGTTCCCCGATGGCTTGCTGCAAATATTTTTCCGCTTCGGCATAACGGCCCTGGTTACGGAGCAGTTCGCCGCGCTGGAGGCTGGATTGATAGGAGGACGAGTTCTCGGGAAAGCTCATGATCGGTTCTCATCGGGAGCGAGCCTGGTTTCCCGCCAGGCGCGCCACGCATCGACCCATTGTGGAACATAGACACAGAGGGCAAAAAGGGAAAGATAACCTGAAAGCACAATCACCAATTCATCCCATCCGGCGAGAGTAAGGGCGAGCAGGACAACGCACGCGGCGGCACCGGTGAACATGGCCCAGCGCCGCTCCTTAAGGGTGAGAGCGTGACGGCCGACCGGTTCCAGAAGCAGAAAGAAATTGCTGATGGGTTGGAGAGTCGAGGCGAGGAGAAGATAGAGGAGCAGGAGTCCCAAAAAAGCGCCACCCGTCATGACGGTAAGGACGCCAATCACGATTCTAAATCCCTGGCCCGAGGCTTGATCGTGCGGAAAGGCCGTGAGTATCTTCAGGTTGATGCGATAAAGCAAAACGCGTTCGCGGAGCGATTGCAGCAGGCCGAAGCGGGCGTGCTCATAATGAGGATCAATGCGCAAGGCATTGAGAAAATGTTCTCTGGCTCGAAGGTGATCGTCTGTTTTGAGGGCCTCGTAACCGGCATTGGCCTGACCGAAGGGGTCGTTGGGAGTTCTGGCCAGAATTTGGGCTGTGACCTGTCGGCCTTCGCGGAGGCGATTCTGGAAACGGAGCGCCTGGGCGAGCAGGTTTAGGGCGGAGGTATCGTCCGCATCGAATTCCAAGAGGCGTCGGGCGGTGGACTCGGCGTTTACCCACTGGCCGAGTTTGGTTTGGGCATTGGCCTGGGCCAGCAACGCGATGTGAGTGGTCGGATGGATCTCCAGCGCACGATGGCTGAATTCGAGCGCTTCCTTATGCAGGCCGTGGCGAGACAGGAGATACGCCTTGTAGCCGAGATAAAAGGCGGAGTCGGGCGCAAGCGAGATAGCGCGGTCGATGGCCTGGAGGGATTCGCGCTTAAGTCCGGGCAAGTCGCTTTGGGCGAGCGCGAGTTCGAGATAGGCTTGCGGCTGGTCCGGATCGGCCTCGAGAGCAGCGGAAAGAAATTCGCACGCTTCCCCGGGACGCCCGCTTTCTCGTAACAACTGTCCCCGTCGAAGATTGGCCTGATATCCGGCCGCATCGCTCATTTTTTGATTCCGAGGAAGGCGAGGACGTCGTTGTAAAAGCCGCTTTGGTTGGCGTAGAGGGCGTAGTTTTTGGCGCTTTCGAACCAGGCCTTGGTCGAGGGCTGCATCGATTTGGCGGCGCGGACCAGGTCGTCGGTGGTGATGGGGACGACGCGGTTTTCCCGCATGGCGATGGCGAGCTTTTCTTCGCTGGCCACGTCGAACACGGCCTTGAGGTCGGCCCCGGAAAAATCCTTGGTGCGCCGGGCGAGGGCGCGGGCGTCGAGTTTATGGACGGGCTTGCCCTGGGCCATGATTTCGATGATGGAGGCGCGGGCGTCTTCGTCGGGCGGCGGGACAAAGAGGACGCGGTCGAAGCGACCGGGACGACGGAAGGCCGGGTCGACCTGCCAGGGGGCGTTGGTGGCGCCGAGCACGAGGATGCCTTCGTTGGTGCCGATGGCTCCGTCCATCTCGGCGAGGAACTGGTTGATGACGTTGCGCCCGGCGCTGTGCTTCATGGAGCCGCGGTCGCTGGCGAGGGCGTCGACCTCGTCGAAGAAGAGAATCGTGGGGGTGTTCTGTCGGGCCAGCTCGAAGATTTTGTGGAGATTTTTTTCGCTGTTGCCGAGCCACATGTCGAGCACCTGGTGAATGCCGATGCTGAGGAAAGTCGCCTTGATTTCCCCGGCGGTGGCGCGGCTGAGGAGGGTCTTGCCGCAGCCGGGCGGGCCGTAGAGCAGGACGCCGCCGCCGGTCTTCTTGCCGTACTGGCGGAAAAGCTCGGCGTTCTGGAGGGGATAGATGATCTTCATCCGAATCTCCTCCTTCACGGCGCTCATGCCGCCGACATCGGCGAATTTGACCGTGGGGCGCTCGAATTCAACCGGGAGATCGGGATTCAGGACGGGCGCGGGACCCTTGTCCTTCGGTTCCGGGTCATACGAGGGCGGGTCCGAATCGTCGTCATCGGCTTCGGCTGCACCGGCCGGAAGGGGGCGGTTGCTTTCTCCGGCCGGGGGTAAGGCGGGCGGAGGCTTGACGGCGAGGTCTTTTTCCAGACCTTCGTCCCGGACGCCCGGTTCGACCTTTCGGGCCTGGCGGTAATGGTCGCGGGCCTCCTCGAGGTGTCCCTCGATAAAAGCGAGGCGGCTGAGCAGGCGCCAGACGCTGCCGTTCTGAGGATGAGCGGCCGCAATGGCCTCGGCGCGCACGACGGCCTCGGACAAATTTCCCTCCTGATAGGAAGCGCGGGCCAGGCCGAGTTGGGCGCCGAGATGGTGGGCATCGTGCGTGAGCGCCCGTTGGAAATTTTGTTTGGCTTCCTCAAAAAGAAATTGGTCCAGGCACGCTTCACCGAGCAGGAGTAGGAGGGGGACGTTGTCCGGTGAAAACGAAACGGCCTGGCGCAGGGCATCGAGTTGGGCACTCATGATAGGAGGGGCTGGGATTTTTATAGACGGAGCGAATCCGGGAGTAACGCCGATTTTTCGGACAGCTTCTTGAAATAAAAATTCCTTCAACGATGATGGCTAACATGGCGGATTTGCTTTTTCGGAGTCGCGGGGTGGTGGAGTGGGCAGGGAGACGGGGGCTGTTCTCTTCTTATCGCCGGTATTTTGTGGTTCCGGTGCTGGCGGCTTTTCTGGGTAGCATGGCGGCCATGTCGCACGCAGCCGATCCGCCGGGCACCCCCGATGTAGCGGGAATGGAGTCGATCCTGAGCAGGCGTTTGCCGGTGGAGGGTCCGGGCGAGGTGGTGTTGGTGGCGCGGGACGGGAAAATCCTGTTTTCGCACGGGTACGGCATGGCGGACCGGGAGAAGCGCATCCCGGCGACCCCGGCGACGCGGTTCCGGATCGGGTCGGTGACGAAGCAATTCACGGCGGCGGCGATCTTGCGCCTGGCGGAGGAGGGCAAGCTTTCGCTCGACGACCCGCTGGCGAAGTATTTTCCGACGTACCCGGGCGGGGACAAGATCACGCTGCGGCATCTCCTGACGCATACCTCGGGGCTGCATAACTATACGGCGCATCCCGATTTTATGATGCGGGTGGTCCATCCGGTGTCCCCGGCGGTGCTGGTCGCTTATTTTCAAGACGACCCGCCCGATTTTCCTCCGGGGGAGCAGTTCAAGTACAGCAACTCGGGGTATGTGCTGCTGGGCCAGATCGTGGAGAAAGTTTCCGGCCTGAGCCTGGGCGATTATTTGCAGAAGCAATTCTTCGGGCCGCTGGGCTTGCAGAATACCGGAACCTGGCACAACGCGGCACCGCCCGATGATGCCGCGAAGGGCTATTCTTTCCGCGAGGGGCAGATCGCTCCGGCGATCGATTGGGACATGAGTTGGGCGGAAGGCGCAGGCGATCTTTACTCGACGGTGGGCGATCTCTGGCGCTGGACCGAGGCCCTGTACGGCGGGCGGGTGCTCTCGCCCGAAAGCCTGCGCACGATGACGACGGAGGTGACCGTGCCGAGGAAAGACACGCTGACGATGCGCTACGGCATGGGAGTTTATCGCTGCGAAGTCGAGTGGCTTCCCGCGATCGGGCATGACGGAGCGGTGAATGGCTACATGAGTTCGGTGATGTGGTTTCCGGAAGAGAAAATGACGTTGTGTGTGCTCTCGAACGCCTTTCCCGCCGCGCCAAATACGGTACCGGCGGTCATCATGCCGATCGCCGTGCGCACCTTTCTCGGGCCGGAAATAACGGCGCATAAGCCGAAGGTCGATCCGTCGATCGACCCGAAGAGTTATCCCGATTACGTTGGGCGCTACGACTACAAGACCGGTGTCCAGGAAATTACGCTTGACCGGGGGCATCTCTTCGCACAGCTCACCGGGCAGCAGCAATACGAGATTTTTCCGTACGGACGCGATGCATTTTTCTTCAAGGTTGTGGCGGCGCGGGTGATCTTTCAGCGGGGACCGTCGGGAGAAGTCGAGGCGATACTCCATACCCAGAACGGGAAGACGATCACGGCGCCGAAGCTATCCGATCACGATGTGGTGAACCTAACGACCCAGCAGCTCGATGCCGTGGTCGGCCAGTACTCGTATGGGCCCTTCAAAATCATGACGATCGCGCGCCAGGGGAACCAGCTCTACGCCCAGATGGCGGGACAACCTGCGATGCCGATTTTTGCGCGGTCCGACCACGAGTTTTACGCGAAGATTGTCCCGGCCAGTCTGGAGTTCGCCCGCGGACCGGACGGGAAGATTATCGGGGTGACCCATCGTCAGGGCGGTACCACGCTCTACGCGCCCAGATTGGGGCCTTGAGGGTGTGGCCGAAGCGAATTTTATTTTGGCTTGGACAAAGTCGGTTTGTCCGACCAATTTGACTGTCGAATCTATGGAACGACCCGCGATGAAATTTATTCCACGCCTGATGGGCAGCCTGGTGCTGCTTGTCGCCATGACCAACGGATGGGCCGCCGCGCCTGCGACGAATGCCGCGCCGGTTGCTCCGGCCCCGAACAAAGCCGCCCTGGCTCCGGTCGCCAAGCCCGCACCTGCGCCGGTGGTTGCGCCCGCCCCGGCGCCTGCGCCCGCGCTCAAGCTCGGCGATTTTATCGACGAATTGGCGACGACGTTGAAGCTGAGCGACGCGGACAAAAAGAAAATCGAGGCCATCTATGTGGCCGATGGCGCGACGTTGCAAGGGATTCTCAATAACGATGCGCTTTCGCCGTTGCAAAAGGCGCAGGAGGTTTCCGATTTGCGCGATGCGCGGAACACGAAGGTCGTCGAGCTGCTCCCGGACGCCGGACAGCAGACGGTTTTCTTCCAGATCGAGGCGAAGTACCGGGTGGCGCTGACCGGGCTGGCGGCGGACGGCGGTTGGGTGGCGGATGCCGCGCCCGCGAAGTAGTTTTCCACGGCATGATCCAACCTCCGGAACCGGCCATTCTTCGCGAAGCGGCCGCGCGTGCGCTGGGGGAGGATCGCGGCCCGGCGGACATCACCACGCTGGCGTGCGTCAAACCGGAGGTGCACGCCTCGGCGCGGATTTTTGCCAAGGAAACGTGCGTCCTGGCCGGGTTGCCGGTGGCGGTGCAGGTTTTGCGCGAACTGGACCCCGAGCTGGTTTTGACCGAACGGGCGCAGGACGGCAGCACCTTGGGCGCGGGCGACACGGTCCTGGAGATCCGCGGTCCGGCGGCCTCGATCCTGACCGCCGAGCGCTGCGCCCTTAATTTCCTCCAGCAGCTCTCGGGGGTGGCGACGGAAACGCGCCGTTACGTGGAGGCGGTGGCCGGGACGAAGACCAGGATTCTCGATACGCGCAAGACCGTGCCGGGACTGCGCGCGCTGCAAAAATACGCGGTGCGTTGCGGCGGCGGGACGAATCACCGGTCCGGGCTCTACGACCGCTTTTTGGTGAAGGACAATCATCTCGCGCTGATGGGGGTGGGGCGGACGCTGGCCGATGCGGTGGCTGCTGCGCGGAAGCTCGATCCCGAGGCGCTGCTGGAAGTCGAGGCGGACCGGCTGGATCAGGTCGCGGAGATCGCCGCCCTGGGCGTGGACATCATCCTGCTCGATAACATGACGCTGGAAGAAACGCGCGCCTGCGTTGAGCTGATCGCCGGGCGGGCGCTCACGGAGGCGTCCGGCAACATGACGCTGGACCGGGTGCGGGCCGTGGCTGCCACGGGAGTCGATTTCATTTCGGTCGGCGCACTCACGCACAGCGTGCGGGCGATCGACTTCAGCCTGGAAATGACCCCGGAGCGGGGACGGGCTTGAAAGCGACCGGAAACGCGGGCCTCGCCGACGAGAATATTTTTTCGTTTCAAGCTGGCGGTAAAGTGCTTGAATAGGTAAAACACTATTCGCTGTGATCACATTAGCTATTTCCAGTCTCAAAGGGGGCGTTGGTAAAACCACCACCGCCATCAATCTCGCTTTCTCCATCGCCAAACGGGGATGGAAGACGCTCCTCGTCGATGCCGATCCCCAGGGATCGATCGGCCTTTCGCTTTCGCCGAGCGCTCAGGCCTACATCGGCCTTTACGAAATGCTCAGCACCGGGGTGCCCTTTGAGCAAGCGGCGCTCAAGACGAAGCTCGAGACGTTGAAGATCGTCATGTCCGGCAAGATTCCCAGCCACGAAATTTCCAAGTGGTGCGCCAGCTTGCAGGACGGCTCGCGCCTGACGCCGTTTTTCAAGTCGGCCACCGACGGCGGATACGATTTGGTGATCATCGATACCCCGTCCGGTCTGCACGGGCCGACCGAAGGCATCCTGCGCAAGTGTAGCCATGTCCTGGTCCCGCAGCAGTGCGAGCCTCTCGCTCTCCGCTCGTTGATGCTGACAGTCGATTTTCTCAACCAACTACAGACCGAGAACGACGATGCCTGTTCGCTCGTCGGGGTGGTCCTCACCATGGCCGACCCGGATGTCGAGGACACCAAGAAGATTGTCGAGGAAATCAAGCGCGTCCTGCCTCCGGAACTCGTCTTTCAATCGATGCTTCCACGGGATGCCGCAGTCATCCATGCCAGCATGAAGGGCATGCCCCTCGGCCTGATCCGTGGGGGTGCGCCTCCAGCCATCGCTCTCGTCTTCGATCAGTTGGCGGCGGAATTGGAAGGCAAACTCGAATTGGTCGGACCAGAACAAAGTGATGAGTACGTCTCCCTCGTGGTTTGACCAGGACAAGTTCTCCCGCCTGGTAAAAAAGGTAGGCACGAAAACCGTGCCCGTGTCGCCCTCTCGACCGGCAACGCCCACCCAACCTCTGCCCGAGACGCCTCAGCCGGCGGCGAGCCAGCCAATCCCGGAGGTCAAGCCCGCTCCCGCTCCGGAAGCCCGGTCGAGCCAGCCGCTGCCCGAACCTCCGCCGAGTCAGCCCCTTCCCGAACCGGCGGCCAGTCAACGCCTGCCGGAGGTTGCGAAGCAAGAGCCCGAACCTCAAGAATCCGAATTCATCGAGGAAAAAGCGCCCAGCCTCCCCGTGCCCGCCCCGGCCCAAAGTCAGAGCTTGCCGCCCCCGCCCGGCACCGCCCTCTCCGCCAGCCAGCGACTGATGACCTCTCAGTCCATTTCCTTTCCGAAGTTGCGGGCCGAGCCGACTCCGGAGCCTGCCCCGCGTCTGGACGAGCCGATCCGCGCTCCGGCCCAGCCCGCGTACCCGGCGGTCGAATCAAAGGCCCTGCCTGCGGAAACGAATGCCCCGCCTTCTATTTTGCGCAGAACGTCGTCGCTGCCTGCCTTGAAGGATGTCTTTCGCTATGAGATTCCGGCCGTGGAAGAGAAGCACGCTTCGCCCGAAGCCCTGCCCGACGGCTGGGAACCGCTGCCCCCCTCCGTTCGGAATGACGAACACCAGGAGAATTTCGGCTACGTCGGTCACGCCCCCGAGCCGGAATCGTCCACCTCGAGCGCCTTGGCGCAAACGACCGAAGACCTGGCTGCCGCATGGGAAAAAATCGCACAGCTCAATGAAGAGGTCGCCGTCATCGCCAGGGAACGGGACCATGCCCTCAACGAAGGCGTGAACCTCCGGGAAGAATTGACCTTGGTCACCAGGGAACGGGACCAGGCATACGGCGAAATCGGGCAACTGCAGGAGCAACTCGACCAAGCCAACGAGAAGGTGAACGGCCTGAACCAGGACTCGGCTCAGGTCGAAGAACTGCACCAGCAGGTGGAGCAAATTACCCGGGAACGCGACGAAGCCCTTGCCGATGGCAACGCGCTGCGCGACGAACTGCGCCAGGCCTACGAATCGGCCAAAAATCAAGATGCCCTCGCCGGCCAGATGGAGGAACTCACTCACGCCAAGGAGGAGCGGGACCGGATTCGTCGCGATTACATGGAATTGCGCGAGCAATTCGAGACGCTCAAACAGGACAAACTCCATGCCAAAGGCGAGGTCGATCGCGGGCGCGCCGACCTCGAAAAACAAAACGAGGCGCTTCGCCTGAAAATCGCCGAAATGGAACTCGAACTCGGTTCCTCCTCCTCGGCTCCCGCCAATGACGACGTAGTGGAATCGCTCAAGAAGGAATTGAGCAAAACGAAGGACGAGGCCTCCATTGCCCAGCGCGGACTGGCCCTCAGCCAAAAGGCGTTGCAGGAGACTCGGGAAGCCCTGCGCGAAGCCAGCCAGGCCGGGACCCCCGCCCTCAAGGCTACCATGGACAACCTGAAAAAGGAAAACTCCACCCTCGTCCAGCAGAACATGCTCCTTCAGGCCCAGAACGACCAGGTCGCGCGCGAACTCAGTGCCGCCAAAGCCAGGTTACAGGGCAGATAAGGGCCGTCCCGCAACGATTGTCTGTCGAAAACGACAGAGATAAATTCTCAGAAAACTTTTGACACAACCCATCTCTCGTGGCTTAATTCCCGGCTCCCGATGAAAACTTTTAGCGCCAAAGCAGAACAAGTAGAACGTAAGTGGTACATTATCGACGCCGACAATCAAGTCGTCGGTCGTGTCGCCGAGAAAGCCGCCGTCCTGCTTCGCGGCAAACACAAGGCCATCTTCACCAACCACGTCGATACCGGCGATCACGTCATCGTCATCAACGCCGAAAAGGCCGTCTTTACCGGAAAAAAGGAAGTCCAGAAGGAGTACATGAGCTACTCCGGATTTATCGGCGGACATAAATCGGAATCGGCCAAGTCCCGCC
>CAJCII010000009.1 GCA_903970335.1 Bacteroidota bacterium
TTGGGTTTGTCCGTAACAACGACTTCGTCCTGGAGGGTGCTCATAGTAATAAGGGGTTAGTGATCCGGTGCGGGGGGCGGGGGTTTGGTGTTTTTGCCCAAGAGGAGGATGAGGGGAAGGGTGAGGGTGAAGATGAGGGCGACGCAGTAGAAGACGTCGCGGTAGCTGAGGAGGGCGGACTGGGTATCGATGCTGCGGTCGATGAGGGTGAGGGCCAGGTTGTGGACGGCGACGGGATCGCCGGAAAGGGTATTGAAGAAGGAGGTGTCGGCATCGAGGCGCGGTTGCCAGGCGGGATTGAGGTCGGAGGCGTTGTCGATGAGTTCGGAGCGGTGGATGAATTCCTGTTTGGCGACGAGGGTGGTGATGGCGGCGATGCCGATGCTGCCGCCGAGTTGGCGGGTGAGGCTGAAGAAGCCGGAGCCGGACGCGACATCCTTTTTGGGGAGAGAGCCGAGGGTGACGATGGAAAGGGGGAGGAACATGATGACGGTGCCGAAGCCGCGCCAGATGAGGGGCCAGTAGAGCTGCTCGCTGCCGGTGTCCGGGTTGAGTTGGGCGAAGGCGAACATGACGGCGATGGTGATGAGGCAGCCGGCGGAGATCATCAGGCGCGGGGAAAAGATTTTGAGAAGTGGGGCGAGCGCGAACATGCCGACGGCGGAGGCGATGGCGCCGGGGACGAGGAGGAGGCCGGTTTTGGTGGCGGTGAACTGGAGGATGGTCTGGGCGAAAATCGGGACGACGAAGATGGTGCCGTAGAGGCCCATGCCGACGGCGAGGGAGATGATGCTGCCGGCGGCGAGGGAACGATGGCGGAGGACGCGCAAGTCGACAGCAGGGTGTTCGATGCGGAGTTCCTGCCAGACGAAGAGGGCAAGGCTGACGACGCTCAAGATGGCCATGCGTTGGATGAAGGCGGAGGAGAACCAGTCGTCCTGTTGGCCTTGTTCGAGGACGGTCTGAAAGGAGCCGAGACCGACGGCGAGAAAGAGAATGCCGAGCCAGTCGACGCGGCTGCTGGGGCGCGTGTCCGGGGAATCGGGTGGCAGAAAAGTCGTGGACATGAAGACGGCCATGATGCCGAGGGGAATGTTGATGAAGAAGATCCAGCGCCAGCCGAAGTTGTCGGTGAGGTAACCGCCGAGGGCGGGGCCGAGGGCGGGACCGCCGATGACGCCGAGCGAGAAGATGGTGCTGGCCTTGGCCTGTTCCTCGCGGGGGACGGTCTCGAACATCAGGGCCTGGGCCTTGGCGAGGAGACCGCCGCCGCCGAGTCCCTGGAAGATGCGTCCAACGATGAGGAGGGCGAGATTGGACGCGAAACCGCAGAGGACGGAGGCGAAGGTGAAGGCGACGAGTGAGAAGATGAAGTAGCGTTTTTTGCCGAAGTGGAGGCCAAGCCAGGCGGAGAGGGGGATGACGATGACGTTGGCGATCGAGTAGCTGGTGGAGACCCAGCCGATTTCCGAGAGAGTGGCGCCGAGGTTTCCCTGCATGTAGGGGAGGGCGACGTTGACGATGCTGACATCGACGACCTCGAGGATGGCGGCAAAAGAGGCGGTGAGGACGATGGCCCATTTAAGCCACCCCTGCTCCGCAGCGCGACGGGCGAGGCTGGAGAGGCCGTCGGGAACGGGCATGGCCATGGTGGCGGTCACGGTTCGATGCCTTTCAGGAAGAGGTCGACGCAGGTTTCGACGAAGGTTTCGTAGGGGTAGAGGGCCTTGGTGAGGGGGCGGCGGATGACCCCCGCGAGCAACATGCCGGTGAGGGCATCGGCGGCGGTGACGACATCGAGATCGCGGCGGATGAGGCGGCCTTTTTGGGCGGCCTGGAGATAGGCGATGAACTTGAGGCGGGCGGGCTTGGCCGAATCGACAAAGAGGCGCTGGCAGAGTTTCAGGTGGCGGTTGAGTTCGCCGAAGAAGGTGCGGACGAAGTCCTCGTTTTCCAAGATGACCCCGGCGTAAATCGAGGCAAAGTTTTGGACTGTGTGGCGCAGGTCGTCGGGGGTGGCGAACGGTGCCTCGTTGAAGACGTGCTCGTAACGCTTCGAGCATTGGATGATGACCTGACGCAGGAGCTCGTCCTTGTTCTTGAAGTGCCGAAAGAGGGTGACTTCGTTGACGCGGGCGGAACGGGCGATTTCGCGGGTGGTGGCTCCGGAAACGCCGTCGCGGCCGAAGACGCGGATGGCGGCCTCGATGATCCGGTCGTCGGTGGATTTCATGCAAGTACATACTTGCATGGAAAAGGCGTTCTGGCAAATCGAAGTATCGCCCGGGTGAGCGGGGAGGTGGGGATTGGAGGGGGTGATTGGCGCGTGGAGAGCGACTGCGGACTTGTTTGCGGACTCGACGTGACGCAGACTGCGCGTTTTCCGATGAATGCCGCCGTTACTTCGTCTCCGCGTTACTGGGGGCTTTCCCCCGCCCAGGCGGCCCTGCTGGTCGTCGCCGTGGCGACCGTGTTCCGGCTCTTCTATTGTGTGTGGCTGCCGATCCTGCCGGACGAGGCGTATTACTTCCAGTGGTCGCGGCATCTCGATGCGAGTTATTTCAGCAAGGGGCCGGCGGTGGCCTACACGATTTTCGCGGGGACGGCGCTGTTCGGAGACAATAACCTCGGCGTGCGTTTTTTCGCGGTGATGCTTTCGGCCGGAACGGCGTGGCAGATGTTTCTTTTGGCGCGGCGGTGGTATGACGAGACAACCGCCCTCATGGTGGTGCTGGTTACAGGGGTGGTGCCGCTCTACGCGGTGGGGGCGGTGGTGATGACGATCGATCCGCTTTCGGCTTTTTTCTGGGTCTGGGCGGCGAATTTGTTTTCGAGTGCGATCGAGCGGGAGCGGTTGGGCGACTGGCTGCTGACCGGCTTTGCGGTGGGGAGCGGATTTCTGGCGAAGTACCTCAATGCGCTGGAACTGCTCGCCTTTCTCGTTTTTCTTTTGACTGTCCCCGCTCGGCGCGGATTGCTGCGGAAGCCCGGCTTTTGGACGATGATTGGTATGGTGGTGGTATGCGCGACGCCGGTGTTCTGGTGGAATATCGAACACCATTGGGCCAGCGCGGTGCAATTGGGGACGCGGGGCAAGCTCGGCGGGGGCTTCGATCTGCAGTTTTCCACTTTCCTGAATTTTTTCGGGATGCAGGCGCTGGTGATTTCGCCGCTGCTCTTTCTGGCCCTCCTGTGGTGCGCGACGACCGTTTGCCGCAATGAGTGGAGATCCGAGCCAGTGGGAAAAAGGGAAGGGGATGCGCTGCTGCTGACGCTCTTTTTATCGGTCTTCCTGTTTTATGCCGTGCTGGCGGTACACCTGAAGGAGGAGCCGAACTGGCCGGCGGTTTCCTACCTGAGCCTGATTGTCCTGCTTTGTTCCCGCTGGCGGACGCAGCTCGAAGCCGGGACCGGTCGTTCGTTTCTTGTGGCGGCTTTCGTCACGGCCTGGTTGCAGACCCTTTTGTTGCATAACACGCAATTTTTGCCCTTTACCTCCCGGAACGATCCGATGGGGCGGGTGGTGGGTTGGTCGGAGATCGCTGCGCATCTGGATACGTTGCGGCAGGAGGAGCACGCCGATGTTCTGATCGCGGATGCCTACAAGGAGGCGAGCGTCTTTTCGTTCCACCTGCCGGATCGTGCGTTCATCTACACGCTGCGGCACTCGCCCCCGGCGAACCAGTACGACTTCTGGCCCGGTTACGAGGACCGGATGCCGCCTCCGCAGCGGGCATTGTGGATTACCGGGGAGACCTCGACCTTCGATCTCAGGCGGGATTTCGATACGATTACGCCGATCGAGCGGGTAGTGGTAAGTTTTCGGGGACGACCGTTTCGTGAATATACGATTTACCTGTGCGAGAATAAGGGGCGGTAAGCTGAGAACTACGAACTAAGAACTGAGAACTGAGAACTGAGAAGGCGGAAGGCGGAACGGAACTACCAAATTTGGAAACGGGAATGACTTATCCGGAAGCTCTCTCTTATCTTGGGCAGACGCGCCGCTTCGGAATGAAGCTGGGGCTCGAGCCGATGCGCGAAATCGCCGCTGCCCTGGGCGAGCCGCAAAACAGATTGCGTTTCATCCACCTGGCCGGGACCAACGGGAAGGGATCCACCGCGGCGTTTGTCGAAGCAGGTTTACGGGCGGCGGGGCATCGGGTCGGGCTCTATACGTCGCCGCATCTGGTGAGTATCCGTGAACGCATCCAGGTGAACCGCGAGCCGATCGCGCAGGCGGCCTTTGTCGAAGGGTTCGAGGCGGTGCGTCGGGCGGTGGAGCTAACGGGGCGTCGGGAGGCGACATTCTTTGAGTGGATGACGGCGCTCGCGCTCTGGTCTTTCGACCGGGAACGGGTCGACTGGGTGGTTTGGGAGACGGGGCTGGGCGGGCGACTCGATGCGACGAACATTGTCGTGCCGGAGGTGTGCATCATCACAAACATCGGACTCGATCACCAGCGCTACCTCGGCAATACCCTGCGGGAAATCGCGGCGGAAAAGGCGGGGATCGTCAAGGCGGGCGTGCCGATTGTGAGTGCCGTGGAAACGGGCGAAGCTTGCGAGGTTATCGTCGAGCGCGCCAAGGCGGAAGGTTGTCCGCTGACCTTAGTCCATCGTGACATGGAGGTGAAAGACCTGGGCTTACGTGGAAATAAACAACGGGCGGAAATCGACGGTTACGAATTTGCGCTGGGACTGATCGGGCCGCACCAGATTTATAATGCCGCCTGCGCAGTCGCGGCGCTGCGGCTACTCGGGTTGAAAGTCGAGGTTATTGCCCGTGGACTGGAAAGCGCCGTCTGGCGAGGGCGGTTTGAGATCATCTCGGAAGAACCGCTCGTAGTGCTCGATGGGGCGCACAATGTGGCGGGAACACGGAGTCTGGTCGAGACGTGGCGGAGCTTTCTCCAGGCGAGGTTTGGCTGGAGCGAGGTGGAATCGCAGGGCAAGGCCCATCTGGTTTTTTCGGCGACGGCGGACCGGGACATCACGGAGGTGGCGCAGTTGCTGCGGCCATTGGCGAGACGGGTCTCCCTGGTGCGATTGGCCAATGAAAGGAGTGCGGAACCGGAGCAACTGACGCATTATTTTCCCGGTCTGCCGTGCGTATGTTACGATTCGGTCACCGCTGCGTGGCAAGAACTCGCAGGCGTTCGTGCCGAGAAGGTAACCCTGATTACCGGGTCGCTTTTTTTAGTCGGAGAAATGCTTGCCCGCGCACAGGAAGATACGGAAGAATACCTGCTGAATGAACGGTTGGAGAAAATGTCTTTTACCCGATGAATGATTTATGAGTCGCATACGCGCGATTGTTTTCGATGTTGGCGGTACACTGATTTATCCGGCGGACCCGGTGGGGGAAACCTATGCGCGTTTCGCCCGCGCCCATGGGGTCAAATTGCCGGCGGAGGCGACGACGGCGGCCTTTCGGCAAGCGATGCAAAATGCCTCTCCGCGACCCAAGGGGACGACTCCGACGGACGGCAACGACCGGGCATGGTGGAAGCAGGTGGTGAAACAGTCGCTGCCCGAGGCGGCATTTACCAAGCCGGAGGTGTTTGAGGCGTTTTTCGAGGAGGTTTACCTTTATTATGCCAAGGCGGATGCCTGGGGCATTTTTCCCGAAGTCCTGGAAGTCCTCGAGGCTTTGCGCGACCGTGCGGTCGATCTCGCGGTGTTAACCAATTGGGATGCCCGGTTGCACACGGTGTTGGATGGGAACGGGCTGGGAGAATACATGCAAAACCGCTTCATCAGCGCGGAACTCGGATGGGAAAAGCCCGATCCGGCGATTTACCGGCACGTGACCGATGTTTTGCGCGTGCCGCCGAGCGCGGTGTTGAGCGTGGGGGACGATTCGCGTAACGATGTCGAAGGCCCCCGCAAAGCGGGTTGGCAGGCGGCGCAGATCGAGCGGCCCAAGCGGGATTTGTGGGCGGCGGTGCGAGCGGTGACGAAACGATAAGTTGAGGCTCAATTAGGGGAGCCGCTCTTATATTTCTTATCCTAGATTGACGCGCCACTTTTATATTACTACCGTCCTCTACATGTCGTCCCTTGGTGTGCTTCCCAAACAACGTCACTTCGGCGAAACAACCCGCGTGGATGCGTGGTGGATGCAGCCGACCCTGGTCTTTCTCGGCTTTACCTCCTTTATCGTTTATTCGACTTGGGCGGCCTTTCAGGGCACCGATCCCACGCACTGTTACTATTGGTACGGCGGGGACGGCGCGAATTATCTATCGCCCTTTTATTCCCCCACCTTGTTCGGTTCGGTGCCGCACCCGGGCATCTTCGGGGTGACGCCCTCGTGGTGGCCGGCGTTGCTCCCCTTTTCGCCGGCGTTTTTCATCATGTGGATTCCGGCTGGATTCCGCTTCACCTGCTATTACTATCGCGGAGCCTACTATAAGGCGTTCTGGCTCGACCCGGTCAATTGCGCGGTCGGCGAAGCCCGCGGCACCTACTGGGGGGAACGGTACCTGCCGCTCATCCTGCAAAACGTCCATCGTTATTTCATGTACCTGGCGGTGATTTTCATCGCGATTCTCGGGCGCGACGCGTGGGACTCCCTCTGGTTTGGCGACGAGGGCGCGAAGCATTTCGGCGTCGCGGTCGGGTCGCTGGTGCTGATCGTGAATGTGGTTCTCCTTGCCGGATACACCTTCGGCTGTCATTCCCTGCGGCATTTGGTGGGCGGTTTTCTGGACGCGAAGTCGAAAGCGTCGGCCTGCGCGAGTTGTTATAACGCCGTGAGCTGCCTTAACCGCAAGCACATGCTCTGGGCGTGGATGAGTTTGATCTGGGTCGGTCTCACGGATGTTTATATCCGGCTTTGTGCAATGGGCGTCCTGCACGATTTTCGTTTCTTCACTTTATAACCTCTAAGGGGACTTCGCTGTGGCTACCAATTACGAAACATTTCAATACGACGTTCTCGTCATTGGCGCGGGCGG
>CAJCII010000010.1 GCA_903970335.1 Bacteroidota bacterium
CGCGGCCGGGGATGATGAGGTGATGCTCGTCGCGCGTGTGCTCGACGACATGAAGCCGCTTTTCCGAGATGTAGCGTTTCACCCCGCCGCTGACCGGGGAGTAAAACTGCGTGACGTCGCAAATCTTCACTTAGCCCGGTCGGAGGTTGTCTTTGTTCCCCTTCCCGTTGATCTCGAAAAGGGAGGAAACCGATTCGCCGCCGTGGATGCGTTTGATCGCCTCGCCGAGCAGGCCGGCCACACTCAGGACGGTCAACTTGAAGCCGGGGATGGGACGCGCCACGGTACTGTTGGTCGTGATCAACTCGTCGATGACCGATTCCTGAAGCCGTTTGATGGCGAGATCGTTCAGGAGACAGTGGGAAACGGCCCCGAGGACGCGGCGGGCGCCGTGTTGCTTGACCAGCCGGGCCGCCGCCGTAAGGGTGCCGGCCGTTTCGGTGAGGTCATCGACGAGGAGAACGTCCTTGCCCTCGACTTCGCCGACGAGATATTGCGACTCGACCGAGGTGGGGCTGGTCCGCTGTTTGGCCACGATGGCGAGGCTGGTGTGGAGCAGTTGGGAGTAAGCGGAGGCCATTTTCATCCCGCCGACATCGGGCGAAACGACGATCAGGTTGTCGAGCTTGAGGGAGGTGAGATAGCGATAGAGCACGGGCGCGGCGTAGAGGTGGTCCACCGGAATATCGAAAAAGCCCTGAATCTGCTGCGCGTGGAGATCCATCGTCAGCACCCGGTTCGCGCCGCTGGCCACGAGGAGGTTGGCGACGAGTTTGGCCGTAATGGGAACGCGGGGCTGGTCCTTGCGGTCCTGCCGGGCGTAACCGTAGAAGGGAATGACCGCCGTGATGCGGGTGGCGCTGGCCCGGCGCGCGGCATCGATCATGATGAGCAGCTCCATCAAGGCTTGGTTGGTCGGTGGCGCGGTGGGCTGGACGATGTAGATGTCCCGACCCCGGACGTTCTCGTTGATTTTGACGAACGTTTCGCCGTTGGGGAAGGAGGTAACCGTTGCTTCGCCGAGGGGAACGCCGACGTATTCGGCAATCTCCCGGGCAAGCCCCGGATTGGCGTTGCCGGTGAAGACTTGCGGGCCGGAGTTGTCCATAGCCCGCAGAGTCTCGCGTTGCGCGGCGACGGGGGCAAGCTCGAAAACGTCACGAAATCGCAACAATCGGATGAGGCAGTGCCGTCCACCGAGCTGGGAGCGGCTCCGCCGGTGGTACTTGTCATCGCCGGGAGCTTTGATATAGCTGGCACCCATGCTCTCCGCGCCAAGGCCGATCGGTATCTTTGTCCTTGGCGCGTGGTTGGTCGCCTCGCCAGTGCGAGCTCAGCAGCCAGGCACCGTTCCGACTGTGACCAACCCACCTGCGACAACCCCCGCCCCGGAGCAAATGCGCCCCCCGGAAATCACGGCCATGCTGAACGATGCGGTGCAATTTTTGACCAAGGGCCAGGACGATGCCGCGCTCGAACAGGTGAACCTTGCCATCCGCATCGCCCCCCAGGACCCCGATACCTACGCCATGCGCGCCGGGATCTATGCCCAAAAAAAATTGTGGATCCGGGCGGAAGAGGACTACCAGAAAGTCCTGGCCCTCGACCCCTCGAACGTGCCCGCCAAGCTCGACCTGGCCGAAATCAAATTCCAGCAAAAGCTTTTCGACCCGGCCCGGGCCGATTTTGTTTCGCTGGAAAAGGACGACAACTTGGGCGATCTGGCCAGCTACCGTGTTTTTTTGTGCGATCTCGCCGCCGGACATACCGTGGCCGCCGGCAAGGAACTCGATGCCTTTAATCAAGTCGGCTCAAATGCCTCCTACTATTATGCGAATGCCGCCTGGGCCCTTGCTCATCACAAGACGGAGGAAGGCCGGGGCTGGCTCGACTCGGCCTCGCGGATCTTCGCGCCAAACAAGGTGAACAGCTACAGTATCAGTCTGAAGGACCTCGGTTACCTGCCGCTACCGCCGTCGCAAATTCCGCCCCAGTAGAGGCTGTCGCTGCCGGACACCGAAGGGGTTATTTGAAAAGTAAGCGCATGGCCATTTTCATGCGCCATGGAGTCACCCAGGGTTTACGCATCATTGACTGGTTTAGCCACGCCTTGGCGCGGGAAGGATGGCTTCTGCGATAGATCCGCACCATGCGCTCCGCATAGCATCCCAAATATCGCTGCCGATCAAAGGTGGGACCGAGTTCGAAGTCCTTCCGTATCCAGCCGGGACTTTCCTCGACCTCGGGGAACAGGTACATCTTCGGGGCCCGAAGGGTCAGGTGCAGATTATGGAAAACCGACCGCGCCTCCCGGTAAAACTTCGTCGAATCGGTGCTCGTTTTCGCCGAGGCGTGATGACGGAAGTGAGCGAGGACCTTCTTACGACGAACGACCTTTTTCTGGCCATAACGGGCCAGATAACGAACCCACAGGTTCCAGTCCATCACACAATGGAGCGAGGAATCGATGCCGCCGAGGCTGCGGACGATTTCCGTGCGCCAGAAGGTGCTGGGCTGGCAGAAAACCCCGACTGGAATGGTGGCCTCCGCCGAGGCGCGTAGTTGCAATTCGATATGATTGAAAATCTTTGGCGGATTGCCTCGAAACTCGGAGGTCATCCCGGAGGCAATGTCGGCCTCGGGATTCTTTTCGAATAATTCGGCGACTTGGCGCAAGGCCCCCGGTTCGAGGTAATCGTCCGAATTGATCCAGTTGAAAATCTCTCCCGTAATCCGCGCCAAGCCCTTGTTAATGGCATCGCTTTGGCCTTTGTCCGGCTCGCTGATCCAGTGGAAGCGAGGGTTGCCTTCGTACTCCCGTAAAATGTCCAGGGTTCCGTCGGTGCTCCCGGCATCGAGGACCCAGTATTCCACGTCGGGGTAATCCTGTCCCAGCACGCTGTCGATCGTTTCCCGGATCGTCGAGGCCTGGTTATACGTCGGTGTTACTAGGGAAATTCGCCGCATAAAGGTATTGTAGAAATTAGCTACCAAATTCGCAATAGTTTATTTCGATAATAATTATCGAGAAGTTCACAACACGATAATATAAGCCTAAGCCGACGCTCCGTTTAGCAGGAATAATTCCCCCCTAATAAAAAAGTACCGCGCCTTGTTTCTTCCCCCTGAAGCGATAAAGTCAACTTATGTCGTTTCACCCAGTGCCGCTGACCCGGCTCAGCCTCGTCTATCGCCGGAGCGAAGACCGTCGGCTCCAGCGCATGGATGCTTTCCGACGCAGACTGGCCCTTTGGGGTGGCGGCCTGTCGATCATGGCCCTGCTTTATTTTGGGGTTCCAGCTTTTTGGAACTGGAAGCATGCTATTTCCTCGAGCGGGGGACGCTACTTTCTCCAGAGCGTGTCGCTTCCCGTTCCGGCCTTTGGGCAGGACGATCCGCGCTGGACGTTCGATCTCCTTGGCGATACGATGGACACGCTGGGGCAGGAAGGCTGCGCGGTCACCTCCGCTGCCATGGTTCTGGCCGCGTATGGGGTCGATACCGATCCGCAACGGCTCAACCAGTACCTCACCACCCACTCCGGATACACGGACAACGGCTATATTTATTGGGAAAAAGCGGCGGAAGTCGCACCCTACGGACAGGTTGAAAAGGCGTACGAGGACCTACCCTCGTATGCCCTGATCGATCAAAATCTGCTCTCCGGCAACCCGGTCATCGTCCGCCTTACCCTCCCCCGGGGCGAGATGCATTTCGTGGTCATCGTGGGAAAACAGGGTTGGAATTACTTGATCCGCGATCCGGCGCGACCTTCCGGGGGCATCTACCCGCTTCGGGATCTGACCGACCATATCGAAGCGCTGCGCTTTTACCGGATCCTTCCCCCAACGCCGCCCGATTTGACGGCATCCCTTACTTCTCCGGCATCGTCGCAAAGTCCTTAATCGAAGTTAACTTGTTTACTTCCTCACAGCATTGCCACTGCGCCCGGAACCGACTATGATTGCCAATCCTATGACCGTCATGCCCAGCGGGGTCAAACTTACCCCCGACAATAACGGCGTTTCCCGCGCCGATGCCGCCTCCGCCGAAAACGGCGCACAACTCGATGTTCTCTACACGCAGTGGAAACGCGAT
>CAJCII010000011.1 GCA_903970335.1 Bacteroidota bacterium
TGGAAGGGCTCGACGCCGATGCGGCGGGCGTGGCCGAGGCGCTGGAAGTCGGGATCGAGGACTGGAAGCGCGAGGTGCTGCTGCAGGACGAACTGTTTTTCCGGCTCTATTCCGATTTGCCGAAGGAGCTGATTTTTCAGCGGGAGTTGCTTATCTCGCGGTTGTAGCTGGATCTTTTTTCGACGGAATTAACGGAATTTTTGGCTAGAATAAAGAACCCCGCCGCAAGCAGCGGGGTATTGGGGAACAATTTCAGATTACAACAAGAACGCCGCAAGCGGCGGGGAATTGACCCGAACGAGATTCAAGGATTGACTCCCACCACCGGTCGAGTATCCTAAGCTAGACAAAGTTGCAACCACAATAACAGAGCCTCGATTCGATCGCTGACTCTGTTTGTTAGCGATGGCCATCCTCCTTCTCCGCTTTACTCCTGCGGAGAGCTTATGTCTCGGTGTTCGATACCCCGTCCCCCGGCATTCCGGTAACCCTCGCGACTTAACCAAGCATTGAAAATTTAACCATGAATACCACTTATTATATTGCCTGCGACCTCGGGGCCGAAGCCGGACGCGTCATGCTCGGTACACTCGCCAAGGGGCACCTTACCCTCACCGAGATCCACCGTTTCGATAACAAAACGCTTTTGGCCCATGGTCGCCTCTACTGGGACCTCGCCTCCTTGGAAAAAGAAATCTTTGTTGGCATCGAAAAAGTCGCACAGCTCAATCTCCCCATCTCCGGCCTCAGTGCCGATTCCTGCGGCGTCGATTATGTCCTCCTCGACGACGACGACCGCCCGCTGCAATCACCTGCCTGCGGACGCAATGGCGTCGTCCCGGAAGAAACCTCCCGCCTCCTGAAAAAACTCTCCCTCTCCGCCATTTATGCCGAGACCGGCATCCCCCTCTTGCCGATCCACACCCTTTTCCGTCTTGAAGCCGAACAGCAGTCCGATCCCGCCCTCTTCCGGCGCGCCCACCGCTTTCTCCCCATCGCGGATTACCTCAATACCCGTTTCTCCGGCGTCGTCGCCTGCGAGGAATCGCTTGCCAGCACCACCCAACTCTACAATCCCCAGACCCACGCCTGGTCGCCTCAACTCGTCGCCGCGCTCGACCTTCCGGCCTCCGTTCTGCCCCGTCTCGTTCCCAGCGGCACCGCCTATGGTCCCGTCATCGACGAACTCCGCAAGTACCCCGCGCTCCTCAACACCCGCGTCGTCGCCACTTGCTCTCACGATACCGCCGCCGCGATTGCCGCCGTCCCTGCCCGCACCGAGCAACCCTGGGCCTTCCTCCACTCCCACACCCGTTCCCAACTCGGCATCGAACTCTCCCAGCCCATTATGAGTTGCCAGGCCCGCGAAGATGATTTCACCAACGAAGTCGGCCTCGGCGGTTCCATCCGCTTCCTGAAGGATGGTGCCGGACTCGGCCTCGTCGACGAATGCCGCCGGGCCTGGGAAACCGCAGGCCAGTCCTGGTCCCATGCGGAACTCCTCCGTTTCGCCGCGCAAAGCGGTCCCGCGCCAGCGCACGTCAACCTCGAACACCCCCTCTTGCATGAGCCGGGCGATCTCCCCACAAAAATTGCCCGCTACTGCCGCGAAACCGCCCAATCCATCCCCATCAAGCCGGGCGAAACGATCCGTGTCGTCCTCGAAAGCCTCGCCCTCCAACACGCCGAGACCCTCCGGCGGATCAAAGCTGTCACCGGCCATGACGTCGAAGTCCTCCATGTCGTCGGTCGCGGTGCCGACAACGATCTCCTCAACCAACTCATCGCCGATGCCGCCGGAATCCCCGTCATCGCCGGCCCGGTCGATGCCGCCCCCATCGGCAACATCCTGATCCAGGCCCTCGCCCTCTGGCAGCTCAAGTCCCCGGATCATCTCCGCAGCATCGTTTCCTCGTCCTTCCCCACCCGTATCTTCAAGCCCTCGTCGGGCTTCGAGCAAAACATCGGCGACCGCTTCCACTCTCTCGAACCCGCGGGGGTATAGAAGTCCGAAAAATCGGCTCGCGGCTCGACGTGGGGCGGGACAGGCCCTACGGCGAAACGGATCCGGCGGCCAGGTTCGGCGTATGCAGTTGGTACTGCGGAAACGCCTTCAGCGTCAGCGTAAAATAGATCGAATTGTCGGCTTTCCCGTTGAATTCGCTCTCCGAGTAAGTGGCCGCCAACTGCCACGAATCCAAGTCGCGGTACAGCGAGTACTGCTGATTAAGCAATTTTCCCGTCGTTGCCTCGAAGTTTTCCTGCCCTTGGAATTGCCAGTGCTCGTTGAGGCGATAGAACAGCCCGAGCGTCAGGTTGTTGCCACTCCCAAAAATCGGACTGTGGTTAATGTAACTTTGTCCCGCGCTCAACTCCAGCGATGGGTCGGGCGACCAGATGATCGAATTGTTGATCTGGTTATAACTGTTCCCGTTGATCGCCAGCGAACTCGAGGAACTGAACTGAAGCTGCTGGGTCGGGGCAAAGGTCAGGTTGTTGAAGAGATTACTGAAAGTCGTGCCCGGTGTCGCGGCGCTGAAGTTATGATCGAAGTCCGCATCGAGCGAGGTCTCCAGCGTGAAAAGATCGTAGTTCAGTCCATTCCGCTTCGTCTGGATCTTGTTCCACACCCCCAGGCGCACCACCTCCATCTTATCGATCGAGTCGATCGAATTGTACTCCGTCCAGTCGATCGGCTGCAGCTGCGTCGAATATAGCCGGTCGTCGAACCCGCGGATGTCGTTCGGCGTCACCGTCGGCGAGGGAGCGTATTGTGCGTCGAAAAAAGGCTCGATCACATGCCGGATGCCGTTGATCCCGAGATTCGGATCGGAAATGTTCAACCACGTCCGCGATATCTTGAAGTCCCCCTCCAGTCCCACATCCCCCGCCAGCCGCGCCTTCGGATTCGTGAGCTTGTCGCTGGAAAGGCCGTTATTGTTCGCGGTATCCGTCTCGTTCTGGTTGTCGTCCGAATAATACGTGAAGCGTCCGCCGATCCGCGGCGTCAGGGAAAGAAAATTGAAATACTGGTGCGGGTAGGAAAACTCGTGATATGTATCGTAACGATACGCGCTGTAGTTGTTCTGTTGCGTCGTATTGTAGCCGTAGGTGGCGCCTGGGTGGTAATAGGTATAGGCCGTCTGCGGCTGCGTAGCCCCGTTCGGGAAGGAATTATAGATGTAGCCGGATGGGTTCTGAAAATCGTTTACATCCGCAAACTTCCGCTCGAAATTCACCACGCTGTTCTGGCTCGTGTACTCCACCGGCGAGTCGAAAATCTTCTGCTGCTTCGTGTCCACGCCGAGTTCGGGCAACCGCTCCTCTGTCTCGAAGAACGGGTTCACCTGCGGGCTCGCCAGCAGCGACACCGTGTAATTCGGGTTGTACTCGTTCAGGCTGACAAAATTCGGCGGCTGATTCTCCTGCTGGTATTCCCCCGAAAAATAATCGCGCGTGATCCACGGGTCGCTCCACGCATTGATGTTGGCGATCGAGGAAAAATCGGGCCCGAACTGCAGGTTATGCTGGTACTGCACCCGGTACCGGTTGTCGCTCGGCACGCCGTCGAACGCATTCGGGTTGGTCAGGTCTCCGCGCGAGACCGCATTCGGCACCTGCGGATTCGTCTGGGAATAAAGCGTATCGTGGGCGAAGTAGGTCTTCAGAAAAATCTCGCTGTTTGTCGTCGGAAAATACTGCGCATCCACTCCTCCTGCGTACCCGCGATTTTCCCGCGCATCGAGCTCCACCGTCCCCCGCAGCTTCGTGTCCGCCACCCAGTTGTACGAGTTGTCGATAAAGGCCCCGAACCGCCCGCCGTCGCCCACCGAAAATTGGTACGTCGGTCGCGAATCGCTCAGCGATTGCACGAACACCGGAAAGTAGAAAATCGGCACATCCCCGATAAACAACAGCACGTTCTTCAGCACCACCTCGTCGTTCGGACGATACTCGATCGTCGTCGCTTCCATGTGGAAACTCGGGTCCTGCCGGTTGTTCGTCGTGAACGTCGCATTCGTCAATCGGTAGTGGTTGAACCCGGGCGTCGTGACCTCTTTTGCCGAGAAAAGCTTCGGATATTCCTCCCCTAAGAAGGACGACGAGTGGATCGCCTTCGTGTCCAGGTTGTAGACCATGCTGTCCCCCCGATACACCTTGTCGTCGCTGAAAATCCGCACGTTTCCCATCGCCGTCACGATCTTCGTCGACCGGTCGTAAATCACATGGTCGGCGAAAATGACATCGTTCCGGTAATGCACCACCACGTTATCGTCCGCCGTCGCGATTTCCCCCACGTAGGTGTTTTGCCCGTCCGCCGTGATCGTCACCGGCGCATCCCCGGCACTGCTCACCGGAGGCGTGGTCGATACGGCGGGCAGTTCCTGTCCGAACAGAGGTCGGGAGCCGATTGTGCAAATTACACAAAAGGCAGTAAAAAGTAGGGTAAAAGGCACATTCCTCAAGCAGACTAGTGCTAGCAGTGGCACTGCGACGTGCCAATAAGAAAACTCCTGCCGATCGCAGGTCGAAGTACCGGACAGGTTAGACGGTGGACTTGGCATCCGTCGGCGGCACCGTCACTTTCGCAGGCTTCAACAGCGCTGCAATCCGCTTCTTGTGCCGCGAGGCCGTGTTCTTATGCACCACACCTTTTTTCGCCGCCCGGTCGATCTGCGATTGAAAAGACGAAATCAACTTCTCCGCCTCGTCCGTCTTACCGGCCTTCGCCAGGGAACGAATCTTTTTCTCCGACGTGCGGACGGTGCTGATCTGGGTGCGATTGCGAGCACGGCGGCGCACGGCGGCGCGGGCCTGCTTGGCAGCGGAACGGGTATTGGCCATAGCCCGCCAAATTGGCGGAAATCCGCCCCGATGTCAACGCCCCCATCGCGTTTTTTCGAAAAGCTGTCCTCCCGGGCTTGTTGAGGGCCTCCGAACTTTTCCGGTCGAGCCGCCTCGCCCACCCTCACAGCCCATTCAGAAAATTGCTCTTCAGCGACGGCGGCCTCGCGATCATCACCGTCCGCGCCTCCCCGTCACCCCCGGACCGCACCGTCATCGCGTACCCCGCCGCCTCATTGTCCTTCGCCTTGTCCCGCGCCGTCGCAAACGCCACCGCGAATTTGTCCAGGCTGTTCTCCGCCG
>CAJCII010000012.1 GCA_903970335.1 Bacteroidota bacterium
ATCCGCAGCCCGAACATGATCCGCTCCCGCGCCCGCGTCCCCGGGTCGATCCCCTCCCGCTCCTCCCGCACCGACTCCCCCCTCCCAATCCGCTCCCCATAGGTCCTCGTGTCCGGCACGTTCCGCCACCGCCACCCCCCAATGGTCGAACACGCGCTCGGCCCGAGCCCCAGGTAGTCCTCCCCGCGCCAGTACCCCAGGTTGTGCCGCGACTCAAAGCCGGGCCGCGCGAAGTTGGAGACCTCGTAGTCGACCAACCCCGCCGCGCCCAGGACCTCCCTCGTCCGCTCGAACATGGCGATCTCCCGGCCCTCGTCCTGCCGCCACTCGCCGCGCTGGAGCCGCTCGAAAAACGGGGTGTCCTCCTCGTAGGTCAGCGCGTAGGCGGAGAGGTGGTTCGGCGCGCAGGCCAGGGCGGAGCGGAGCGTGTCGTCCCACGCGGTCTCGCTCTGGCCGGGCAGGGCGAAGATAAGGTCGAGGTTCAGGTTGTCGAAGCCGTGGGCCCGCAGGAGCGCGGCCGTCCTGGCGATGTCGCCCGGCGTATGGGTCCGGCCGAGAAGCCGCAGCATCTCCGGGTCGAACGACTGCGCCCCGAGGCTGATCCGGTTAACGCCCGCCGCGCGCCAGGCCGCCGCCTTCTTCTCCGTCACCGTGGCCGGATTCACCTCGAGGGTGAACTCGCGCGGGAGCGGGGAGTCGACCTTTTCCGGGGCGAGTTCCTCCGCCAGTTCCGCGAAGAGTTCCGCCGACAAGATCGAGGGGGTGCCACCACCGAAGTAGATCGTCTCGAGGTCGAGGGGAAACTCGTCGCGCGCGCGCCGCCACTCCTCCCGCAGGGCCGAGACGAATTCGCGCTGTCGGCCCGCGCCACCTTGATGGACATAGAACGCGCAGTAGGGACAGATTTTGGCGCAGAAGGGGACGTGAACGTAAAGGTGGCGGACCATTGATTTAGTGTAGCGGCGGCAGGGTCGTCTCGCTAACTTTCTCTTCATGGCCGCTCCGCTTCAACCCACCCGCGTCGAAGTCATCGGGGAGGAACTCGCGCTGGTGTGGAGCGATGGCGCGGAGAGCTACCTTCCGCTGGAAAAGCTGCGGCGTTATTGTCCTTGTGCGTCGTGCGGCGGCGAGCCCGATGTGCTGGGGCGAATCGAGCGACCGCAGGTCAGCTACGGGCCGCGGAGTTTTGCGTTGCGGGGCTTTCGTTTTATCGGAGGCTATGCGTTGCAGCCGACCTGGGACGACGGACACGACACCGGGCTTTACACGTTCAAACTGCTTCGTGCGCTCGACGAACATGCCGCCACGTAATCCTCCCACACCGCGCGACAAGCGCGAGGAACTGAAGACATACCGCGAACTCGAGTTGCGGCGCGATTTGAAGTCGATCCGGCAGCGGCGGAGAGTCGAGGCGAACGGGTTGCGGCGGGTGCTGGGCGACGGGTCGTCGGGGCAACCGTACCTGACGGTCGAGACGCGGCGGTACCGAGAGGTCCGGCTGGAGATTCAGCGGAGGTTGCTGATGCAGGCGCGGGAATCGGGAATCGAGCTTTCGGTCGATCTGCTGCTGCGGCAGTTGAAGCCACGAGTCGAGGCGCTGGCCTACGCGCAGTTGGCGGAGGAGGCGAACCATGCGGCGATGGGGCAGGTGCCGGTGGCCGCGCTGGGCCGGGCGTTGACGGCGGAGGAGCAGGCGCATTTCACGGCCTGTCGCGCGGCGGCGGAGACGACAACAGAAGCGGGAGGAGCGGTCTCGTCGGCGAGTCGCGCGCTTAATCAGGTGCTCGGTCAGGTCGAGGAGCGGCAGACGCACAACCCAGCGCGGTACCAGACGGTGTGGGCGCAGGTGGTCGGTGCGGACGCGGCGCAGCAGTCGTATCTCGAGAGCATCGACCCGGCGACGGGGATTGCGTGGTTCCGGTGTATGAACTCGGGGTTGTCGATGGACCTGCAGCGGCGTCCGGTTCTGGCGAAAAAGCTGGGAGTCGCGCTGGGGCTTCCGGTGCGCCAGCTCCGCGCGAAGTTTTAATCCAGCCTCTACTCGTACCGAGGTTTGTGGATGGAAAAGACGTAGGCCTCGAGGAGGCCGATGCCGTAGACGACGTACATGGGCGGGGTCGTTTGCGTGAGGATGGTGTTGATTAATCCGGCGAAATCGACTTTGGTCAAAATGGTGTAGAGATCGAACTGGCCAGTGGTAGCGGATTGGATCGCGGCCAAAACTGCAACCGGGAGACAGCAGAGGAGGGTCAAAATTGCGCCGAGGAGACCATAGAGGGGAGAGGAGCCGTGTCCGCCCAAGCGGATGGCGAGGCCGACGAACGCGGCGACGACGAGCACGCCGTACTCGACATAACGACCGATGACGAGGGTGACGCCGAGCCAAAGTAGCGTGGCGATCAGGGCGGCGATCAACCCGGCGAAAACGGCCAGCGGGAAGTTTCCGTGGGCTTTCAGGCCGCCCATGACGACGTCACCGGAGAAGGTCGGCTGCATGGAACTAATCTTGTGCGGATTTATTAAAAAACAAGAGCGGCGAGAGGGAAAATCCTGGGAAACTTATGAGGGACGAATGGGACGGACGGGACGGATGGCGATAGGTTGGGGGACGAGGAGGAAGGCACCGTTGCCCGGAGGTCAACGGCTACCTTTGGAGAATGGGTCAGGCCGGAGGCTGACCCTCCTCAGGGACTACGGCTAACTCAAGGCAGGGGGCAGTTTAATGCGATCGTCGGAGACGAGCGCGACAGGGCGCACAAAATTCTGTTCAAGCGGCGCCGGTTTGTGGTGCGCTGTGGCTGTGACCGGTTCCTGGTTAAAATACGCTTTCTGGATTTACCTGCTTTTTTTGGTGGCGGCAGACGCAACGGTGAAGAATCCGGCGGATCCCGATCTTTGGCACCGGTTGGCGCTGGGGGAAGCGCTGTGGAAAACGGGGCAGTTTCCCTCCGGAGACACGTTCAGCTACCTGGCCGACTACCGCGATGTCGCGGACCACGAATGGGGCAGCGCGGTGATTTTTTACGGGCTCTATCTGGCAGGCGGGACGAGCATTTTTGTGGCGACGAAGGTGCTGACGCTCGGGACCACGCTGGTCCTGACGGTACGGGCGGGAATGCTGAATCGGAAACCGACGGCCATGCTGGCGGCGTTTTACGCACTGATCCTTCTGGCGCTGCTGCCGTCCTTTCAATCGACGGTGCGGTGCATGGTCTTCACGCATATTTTCTTTGCGCTGTGGCTCTACTGGTTTCAAGGCGAGCGCCAAGGTCGCGGGGTCTGGACGGGGTGGTACGTGGTGTCGATGGTGGTGTGGGCGAACCTCCATGGCGGATTTACGATCGGGCTGGCGTGGCTTTTTGTGCTGGCCGCGCTGGGTGTCTGGCAGATGCGAGCGCGGTGCGACGCGGACCCGGTCTACGCACCCAAAAAATGGGCCATCCGTCTGGGGCTTTGCACCCTGGCGACGCTGATCAATCCGTTCGGGGTGCAGCTCTGGTTTTCGACGGCGCGCGCCCTGACGACGACGCGGCAGGGTTTCGCCGAGTGGGCACCGGTTTCGTGGTGGACCGGGATGTTCGATTATCCGGGGTACAAGATACTGCTGATCGTGCTGGTGGTTGGCGTGGCGATCCGGATCGGGCGCACGGGGTGGAAGCGGATGGACCAGCCAGCGGTACTTTTCCTCGCGCTGTTCGCGGCGCTTTCGCTGAGTTCGGCGCGACACACGTCGCTTTTTGCGCTGGTGGCGGGGGCGTTTGCGCCGGGGCTTTTTCCGCCGCGGCCGAAGCCGGACATCTTCGAGGATCCCATACGTCGGTTGGGCGGGATGGCGCTGAGCGCGGCGCTGTTATTGACGCCGCTTTATTCGGTCCTGATCTTCGTGCCGGGGGAGGGGCTGACTTTAGGTTACGATTCGGCTTCGTGTCCCGTGGCGGCGGTGGAGTTTCTGCAAGAGCGGAAGATCGAGGGGAAGCTGCTGGTGACATTCAATTACGGGAGCTATGCTTTGTGGGAGTTGCGAGGGAAGATGCGGGTCTCGATGGATGGGCGATACGATCTGGTTTACCGACCGGAGACGTACCGGCGAGTGGACGATTTTTTCTTCGCCCGAGGAAATTGGCAAAGTCTGCTGACGAGTCCGGCGCCCGATGCGATCCTGGTTCCGATGACCGCCGAGGTTTATCCGAAACTGAAGGGGGAGGCGGGCTGGACGGAGGCGTGGGAGAATGGGATTGATGCGGTGTTTTTGCCGAGGTAGCGGTGTTGGGGTATTTTTTTGACGGAAAAATACCTGTATGGTTTTGTCATTGCAAAGCGATAGCATCTCTTCCCTTGAGGAGAGGAAGCGGCCTGAATTATGGGACGAACAAGCAATGCGCGGATCCGCCTGATGGCGGCGGCTCGCGAGCTCATCTGGAGCAACAGTTACAGCGAGGTGACGGTCAATGCGATCTGCGATCGGGCGCGGGTCAGGAAAGGGACCTTCTATCACTTCTTCGAGTCCAAGCCCGAACTGGTGGAGGCGGTCATCACGACATGGTGGAGCGAGCGAAAGACGCTGATCGAGACTGTCTTTCGACAGGAAATCAAGCCCTTGGAGCGCATTTGGACGTATCTCGAGATTATCGTCCAGGACCAGCTTCGAGCCCATGAAACGAACGGACAAGTCATGGGAGCGCCGCTTTTCTTTCTTGCCTCCGAAGTTTCCGCGAAGCACGAAAAGTTGCGGACAACGCTGTCGGAGATCGTCAATTGCGGCGTCCGATATTTCGAAGACGCGATTCGAGAGGCCCAGGCGTCGGGCGAAGCGGGGGGCGAGGACGCCGCCTTAACGGCCCGGTTAATCTGGGGGTTTTACACCACCACGCTGATCCGCGCGCGCATCGATAATAATCCCGGGCTGATTCGCACGCTGGTGTCCGATGCCCGGAAATTGATCGAGCTTGCTCCCGGCGCGTTGCAGTCGGGAGCGACGGAACGAAGCGAAAACGAAATGGATTTCGTGGCATCGATCGGTTACCAAACCGAGCGGGGGGCGCTGGAGCGGGAGAGCACCTGGCGGGCAACCTTGACCGAGAGAGCCATGAGGGGTGGGGATGCGGATGAGATGCTGGTGCTGGCCGATGTCGAAGGGCGGGTGGAATGGGTCAATGAAGCCTTTAGGCGAACCTGCGGGTACAGCTTGGAAGAATTACGCGGCCAGAGGCCCGGACAGGTGTTACAGGGCGCAGAAACCGATCCTGCGACCGTGGCTAAGCTACGCGAGGCGGTTCGTGCGTTGCGCGCGTGCGATTGTTGGATCGTGAATTATAAGAAGAACGGGACGCCGTACTGGGTTTTCATCGCGCTGCGTCCGGTTTTTGTCCGAGGCAAGTTCGACGGGTACTTTGCCGTGGAGAGGGAACGGAAAAGCGGGGCCTTTTCGACTTTGGAACGCCAGGAGGAGGTGAAAGTGGGCAGGTAAGTGGTTCCGACGATCAGATTTTAGGGTTCTCGCGATTTTTTTTGGCAGGGTTTTACCTCTGAAAAAGGCAATGGGTTAAAAAATAAGCAAAAAAAGTGAAAAAAAGTATTGATCCGCCCGGCGATTCGTATATGTTCGTCCTTACCCCGAAATGGGGAAGATGGTGCAGTTTGAGACTTCAGTTTAGTCCGCCTCGCTGATTTAAGTGAGGCAAAATGGACGAACTTGTCTCCGGTATCATCCGCTAGTCAGTTTATTCTTTCGGTTAAAAACGAAGAAGGCAGACAGCGGGTGAAGCGTCGTCGAGTGGTGCGAAAGCTACATTTGGATGACGTTTCGGTGAGTGAATCGGTTGCGAAACCGAGAGCGAGCCTGACCAAATGCACGATCTGCGATCTTTGAACACTTTACTGGAACCGTGTGGCGCATTTGTTAGCCGCGCTAGATCACACGGTGGAGACAACCAAAAGTAAGAAGTACAGCGAATAGATTGAATTGTGCGGAACGTTGAGTTTCTTTCCTGCGCGGATGAGGACTGGTGCAAGCCAGTACCAGCATCGGCAGGATCTCAAAGTTTTTGACCGATAAGGTCAGAAGAATTTGCCCTTGCCTAGCCGCAAGGTGCAGACAAATGTCTTTGATAATGATCAAGTCCTTCGGCAACGAAGTGCTTGAATTAACGGAGAGTTTGATTCTGGCTCAGAACGAACGCTGGCGGCGTGGATAAGACATGCAAGTCGAACGCGACTTATCTTGTTAGCAATAACGAGGTAAGTTGAGTGGCGAAAGGGTGCGTAACACGTGAGAATTTACCAAGAAGTGGGGAATAGCTCGACGAAAGTCGAATTAATACCGCATATGATCGCAAGATCAAAGCCGGGGACCGCAAGGCCTGGCGCTTTTTGAGAAGCCCGCGGCCCATCAGCTAGTTGGCGGGGTAACGGCCCACCAAGGCTATGACGGGTAGCTGGTCTGAGAGGACGACCAGCCACACTGGAACTGAGACACGGTCCAGACACCTACGGGTGGCAGCAGTCGAGAATTTTTCACAATGGACGAAAGTCTGATGGAGCGACGCCGCGTGGAGGATGAAGGTTCTTGGATTGTAAACTCCTGTCACTGCAGAACAAGGCTAGCACCGTGAATAGCGTTGCTAGTTGATGGTATGCGGAGAGGAAGGGACGGCTAACTCTGTGCCAGCAGCCGCGGTGAGACAGAGGTCCCGAGCGTTGTTCGGATTCATTGGGCGTAAAGGGTGTGTAGGAGGTCGGGTAAGTCGTGTGTGAAATCTCAGAGCTTAACTCTGAAACTGCGCTCGATACTGCCCGGCTAGAGGATCGGAGGGGGTAACGGAATTCATGGTGTAGCAGTGAAATGCGTAGATATCATGAGGAACACCGGTGGCGAAGGCGGTTACCTGGAAGATTCCTGACTCTGAAACACGAAAGCCAGGGGAGCAAACGGGATTAGATACCCCGGTAGTCCTGGCCGTAAACGGTGTGCATTGGGCGTAGGCGGATTCGACCCCGTCTGTGTCGTAGATAACTCATTAAAT
>CAJCII010000013.1 GCA_903970335.1 Bacteroidota bacterium
TCGTTCGGGTTAATTCCCGCCTCGATCAGCTTCCGTCATGCTTGCGTAGGCGAATTCAGTCCGACGATTCTGTCCGATTCTTGACCATCATTTTCAACTAGTCTAAACCAGTCGAACATGAGCCGCTCGTTATCCCAGACCATCGGCTTGTTTCAAGCCAAGACTCCCGCCCGGGGCAACGCCAGGAAAAATCCCCGCAGAATCGCCTCGTCTTCGATAGCTGTTATTGCCTGGCTTAGATCTTTGCCGACGAGTCTACTCCACGCCCCCATTTCCCCCATGAAACCCCACCTCCTCTGCCTCGCCTCCGCTATCGCTTTCTCGACCTTCGCCCTGCTCCACGCCCGTGCCCAGGACGCGCCTGTCGCTACCTCTGGGGCCACCCCATCCATCTTCGTCTGCGGCGACTCCACGTCCAAAAACAACGGCAAGGGCAAAAGCGGCGAGCCCATGGTCGGCTGGGGCACACCCATCGTCGACTTCTTCGACGCTACAAAGGTGACGATCAAAAACGTCGGTCACGCCGGTCGCTCCAGCCAGACCTACTACGACGGCGACTGGCCGAAGGTCCTTCCTCAGATCAATTCTGGAGATTATGTCCTGCTCGTCTTCGGCATCAACGACGGCGGCACCCCGCCCGGCCTCGGCGACGAAACCGTCGTCAAGGGCACCCAGACCCTCCACACCTACGGCTGGTACATGGCCAAAATGGCGAGCGACGCCACCGCCAAGGGCGCGCATGTCTATCTGCTGACCGTCACCACCCGCAACATCTGGAGCAACCCCAAGCTGAAGTATGTCGACGGCACCCCCGCCGGTCCGCTCCCTTCCGATTACGATCCCAAGGACGACAAAATCGAACGCGGCACTGCCAGCGGCAAATTCACCCAGTGGACCAAGGACGTCGGTGCCAAGCTTAATCTCCCCGTTCTCGATCTTACCAATCTCCTCGCCGATAAATACGAAGCCATTGGCCGCGAAGAGGTGAACAAACTCTACAGCGACCACAACCACACCTACGCGGATGGTGCCAAGATCGTCGCCGCGTCGATCGTCTCCGGTCTCAAGGCTTTTCCCGACAGCCCGTTCATTCCGCTGCTATCGACCGAGGGCCGGGCCATCGTCCCCGCCGATCCCAAATACATCCTTCCCAATACCGGGGCGGCGAATTGATCCGAAGTTTTCGCCTGGGTGCTAGAGGGATATCCGCTGCGGTTAGCTGTACGCCGACTCTTACAACTTTTCCCTGCTCCTCAGCATCCGCCGCAACGTCGCTGGATTGCGGGCCGTGCGTAAGACAAGTGCAATGATGGCATGCTCATCGTGCAGACGAAAATAGACCGCATAGGGGAACGGTTCCAATAGAACCCTCCGGTAATTCTTATAAATGATCGTAAAGGAATGAGGTTTTATTCTAATCGGATTATCAGTCGAACGGAAACTGCTTAAAAAGCGGTCGCCGATACCAAATTCCTTCTCATCATCCCAGTCGGCCGCCGCGGCAGTATCTTGAAATACCTCCGGCAGGATGCGCAGATCGATCATTTACGCCGATTTGCCAGAAGCGCCTCGAACTGTTCGATGCTTAGTGCGGAGTCGGGATTCTTCAGAAATTTCTCCCACCGCTCGTCGAGCAGTCGTTTCTCCTCCTCGGAAATCTCGCCCGTGTCCGACTCTGGCGAGATCGATTCCCAAAGCTTGTCGATCAGCTCCAATTTTTGCGCATCGGGAAGGGCCATCACTTCATTGAGCACGGCAGGATTCATCGCGGGAAGCTACCACGTAAGTCCGGCTGGTTCAACCACGCCGCCTACGCATGAAACTACGCCGATCATTTCTCCGGCAGCGGATGCTTCGCGAAGAAATCCCAAATCTCGTCCGTTGCCCGGAATGGGTCCAGCACCGGACCGGAAAGTGCCGGAGGCAGCGGCTCGACCGACCCCGGCCAGTGGTGACCGTTGCCCTCGATGGTCGTAAACAAAACCTCGGCCCCTTCCTTCCCCGGACCGTAGCGCAACACCCGCACCCCGTTCTCGTCCCGCACCGTCTCCGGCTGCGTCGGGCATCCGTCCAGCCGCGCCCAGGTGTCCACCGAATCCTGCACCGGCGGCATCGTCCGGGTGTTGCCCCACGGCAGCGTCACCATCCCACCATGGTACGGAATCAGCGGGTCGCCCGTCCCGGTCAGATAGTAGACGGGCAAGGGACGCGCCAGAGCATCGATATGGACAAAACTTTGCGACGACACCGGTGCGATCGCCGCAATCCGGTCCGAAAAATGGCTTCCCAGTGTGAACGTCATCCCCGCGCCATTGGAAAACCCCGTGACGTAAATCCGCCGCGGGTCGATGGCTAGCGCTCCCTCTAAGGCATTCAGCAGCGTCTCGAAATAATGGACATCGTCGATGCTGGCAAACGGTAGCCCCGCCCGCTGGTCCCGCCAGATATTCGGATTGAGCAGAAAACTCCCCTCCATGTCCGGGCGCACCGGCAGCCCCTGCGGAAACGCCGCAAAAAAATTCTCCGCCTCCGCCTTCTCCGCCCAACCGTACGTCCGCGCCGCCTGTTCCGCCCTTCCCCCGGCACCGTGGAAAAAAAAGACGATCGGCCTTGTCTCGCCCGGTTGGTATCCGTTCGGCGTCACGAAGATGAAGGTGCGGTCCCGTCCGTCCACCGGCATCGAAACGCGGTGTCGGCCCGGTGTGGAAAGTTGGGTCAGGTCGGTCACGGTGGGGGCATCCTCGGAAGCTGCGTCAGCCCGAATCGTCCGTTGAACCAACGTGGCAATCAAGCACAAGGAGGCGAGAAGAAAAAGTACGCGATGCATCCGTCTCCTCAGACGTCTCCGCTTCCGCCGTCGTTACACCTCCGCCGATTTTTTCTCAGTCGCGCCCGACCCTAAAATAAACCAGATCAGCGTCGGCAAAAAGAGCAGCGCCAGCAGCGGCTTGAACCACCGGTCCGTCATCCCGTGCACCACCGGAATCGCATCGCAAGCCAATCCGAGCGCCGCAAACCCCAGCCCCCGCCCCAGCCAGCGCGATCCGTTTTGCCCCGCGTAAAAAAGCGCGAGGCTCGCGATAAACGGCCCGAGAAAGACATACGAGCAGGTCTCCGTCCGCGGGTTGAACAACATCAGGTAGTCCGCGCTCAGCGCCCCGATCAGCCACGCCGCCTCCCTCGCTTTCATCCGCCATGCCCCCATCGCTCCCAGTCCCAAATAGATCCCCGCAAAGACCACCCGCACCACCGTTTTCACCATCGGCGGCGCATCGTAACCGAGGTGCGACAGCAACGCGGCCAGGTCGCTGTAGCGCGGTTCGTCCCCCTTCGAGGCCCACACCAGCGTCGTC
>CAJCII010000014.1 GCA_903970335.1 Bacteroidota bacterium
GGGGGGAGGGGGGGAGGGGGGTTTGCGGGCCATGGGAAGTGTTATTGCGGGATCACCAAAACCTGCCCGGGCTTCAAGTACTTGCCATTGAAGACATCCTTGTTGGCTTCTTTGATCTTGTCTTCGCCATTACTGGTGTCGCCGGGATACATCTTGTGGGCGATTTTCCATAGGCTGTCACCGGCAACCACCTTGTAGCTCCGGCTCGATCCGGTATCGGCTGCTGTGCCAGCCTCCGCGGCGGGAGCGTTCGTGGCGTCGAGCGGAAGGGCCCGGGGTGGTGTCGCGGTCGCCATCGCATTAGTGTCCCCGGTAGTCGGAGCGGGCGGCGCAACATCGCCGGTGACCGGTGTGGCGGCAGGGGCAACCGGGATGGCTGGCGGCACCGCCGGAGTGGTGGCGGGAGCAGACGAAGCGGTGGCAGGCAATTTATGATGCTTGCCGAGTTGCGCCTGAAGCTTGGCGATCGTCTGCCCAGCGTCCTCCACCTGCTTGGTCAGCGCGGCGTTATCGGCCTGGAGCTTGGCGACATCGTCCGCGCTCATGGCGGGCACATTGGGCAGCGAGGCGACATAGGCCTGGCTTTCCTTGTCGATCTGCGCCTTGACTTCGTCGGTCTTGTCGCCGCTGGGGGCCAGTTTCAGGTATTGCTGGTAATGGAAGATCGACGAAATGGGATCGTTCAACTTATCGCCGTAGATGTGCCCCAACTGGTAGTGCGCAAGGACGAGCTTCGGGTTCGCGCCGATGGCCTGCTCCAGATCGTTGGCCGCAGCGGCGGGGTTGTTGTTGGCATTGTCCTGATCGGCGGCCTTATAAAAGCGGTTGCGCGAATCGTCGTACTGCAGGTCCTGTTTATCGGTCAAGTCGCATCCGGACAGCGCCAGCGCTGCGACTAAGACCCATTTTATATGGCGAGACATAGCACAAGACTATCAAGCACCGACCATCGTGCAAGACCAATGCCCGCGATGGAAAGCAGAGCCGGTTCCCGCGCCTTACTTTGAAAAAGGTTGCAGTCGGCCGATTTCGCGCAAAATTTGTTTATGCATCCGAATTGCCTGAGATTTTCGAGATTTGCGGGCCTCGCTCTCTTTGGCGCCGTTCTTTTTCCGCTCATGGCCCTGGCGCAGACTTCCGGCAACGTGAACCAGGCCTTCCAAATCGCGCGCGTGGCGGTCAAGCCCGAGGTGCAAACCAAGGTGATCTCGGTTTATGGCCTCGGCACGCCGGGTGCGATCGAGAAATGGTACATCATTTTTTACGATCCGGCCGTTCCCAGTCATGGCCGGGCCGTTTTGGTCGAAAACAATCGCATTTCCAAAACTTATCCCGCCAACGGCGGCGTGACCTACTCGGCTGACTTGACCTTCGACCCCTCCCACATTACCAGTGAGGGCCCCGCGCTTAGCGCTGCCCAAGGGTATGCGGCCAAACACCACCTCGCCTACGATTCCGTCACCGCGCTGCTCAAGGAGACCAGCCTCAACAAGCCGTTCCGCTGGAAGGTCGGCCTCATTCGCGACGGCAAAAAACTGGGCTACGTCATGGTGAACGCACTGGACGATACCGTTGCCTCCTATGCGCCGCCCTCCGGCGATAAAACCGCTTCGGCGAGTTCGTCCGACGATAGCGACAAAGGATTCTTCCACGGCGTACAGAAGACTTTTCTCGGCATCGGCGGCGATCTCGAGGAATTCTTTACCGGCGAGCGCACCGTCGATAAATAACCGGGCGATCCACTTGTGAACCGCGAGGCTTCCCGCCCTCGTTCCCAAGCACAACCAGGCGAACGAGGAAAACGAGAAGCGCTTAATCTCTTGGGTTGAATTCTCCGAAGCTTGCTTCGGCTTCAGTGGGTAGCCCGCGATCTCAGAGCGCGGGGATCGGTGGAACCGTCGCCCGGAGGTCGACGGCTACCTATGGAGAATGGGTCAGGCCGGAGGCTGACCCTCCCCAAGCGCGACGGCTACCTAACCTACTCAAATGCCCCGGAGCTGGCTCCGGGTTCTTTACTTACTGCGTAACCGGTGCGGGAGCGGTCGGAGCAGGAGTTGGGGCCGGTACTGCCTCGGTCGTAGGTGGAGCTACCGCCGGTTTCTTGGTCGCCGTGACCGCTGCCTTCTTATGAATCGAGAAGGCCGTCAGAGCGCCGCTGGCATCCTTCGTATACGAACCGGTGACCTTGTCGCCGACCTTAAAATCGGACAGCGCGGGAGCTTCCTTCCGGAACTTGGTCTTCGGCGTGACCGCCATGACCAGCGTCCGCTTGGTGCCCGTCACCGTAATGGAGGCACCGCTCGGGTCGATGGCCGTCAGCGTGCCGTCGTAACTGGTCGTCGGCTTCGCTGTTTTTGGTTTTGCGGGTGCGGTTGTAGAGCTTGTTGTCGCGCTGGAGGTGGTTTGGGCGTTAACGGGCAGGCTCGCCAGCGCGAGGCCCAGGAAGGCCGCAAGGGCCGTAAGAGGAACGGTAATTTTCATAAAGAGGTGTGATTATAAATATTCCGGCGTAAAGCTCAATCGTAACCTTCTACCTTTTTTCAATTCGGCAGGATTGAACAAAATAGGGTCAAAAGGGGCCAAGCCCCCCTCATTGACGATGCAAACACCCGACTTTAAGCTTAAGGTGTAGTCGGTTCGTCACGCTAACCCGACGATCCGCCCACAGGAGCATATGACTTTATGAAGATCACCGTTGTCGGAGCAGGTTTTGTCGGCGCCACCACCGCCCAGCGTCTGGCGGAAAAGGAACTCGGGGATATCGTCCTTCACGACATCGTGGAAGGTATGCCCCAGGGCAAGGCGCTCGACATGATGGAGTCGGCCTGTCTGGAGGATTTCGACTCTACCGTGCAGGGCACCAACGACCCGGCCGATTATTCCGGTTCCGATGTCGTGGTCATTACCAGCGGCCTCGCCCGCCAACCGGGCATGAGCCGGGACGATCTCCTGCTCAAGAATGCCGAGATCGTCGGCGGAGTGGCGGAGAACGTTCGCAAGTACGCCCCCGACGCCATCGTCATCGTCGTCAGCAACCCGCTCGACGTCATGACCTACCTTGTCGGCGCGAAAACCGGTTTCCCCAAGCACCGCGTCATGGGCATGGCCGGGGTGCTCGACTCGGCCCGCTTCCGGTGTTTTATCGCCATGGAACTCGGCGTCTCGCATCGCGATGTCGAAGCGATGGTGCTGGGCGGCCATGGGGACGACATGGTACCGCTGGCCCGGTATTCCACCGTATCCGGCATCGGGATTGAGGCGCTCCTGCCCAAGGAGAAAATCGACGCGATGATCGTCCGCACCCGCAACGGTGGCGCGGAAATCGTCAAGCTGCTCCAAAAAGGCAGCGCTTACTACGCTCCCTCGGCGGCGGCGGTGCAAATGGTCCAGAGCATTGTCCGGGACGAAAAGCGCATCCTGCCTGTTGCCGCCTATTGCACGGGCCAGTACGGGATCAAGGGCCAGTTTGTCGGCGTTCCGGTCCAGCTTGGGCGCAAAGGGGTCGAGAAAATCATCGAACTCAGCCTGACCGAGAACGAACTGAAGCAACTCCAGGCCAGCGCCAGCCATGTGGCCGCGAGCGTCGAAAAACTGGGAGTTTGACGAGTTCCATCGACCGGTCGGCAGGTGGCTAATTCGGAGGTTCCGGCGGCGCGTTGGTCGTGGGCAGGGAGTCCGAGTCCAACTCCTGCTTCAGCCCGGACGGCGGCGTCGGGTTCTTGCTCGACGCGCTTGGGGTGCGGGGAGGGGGCGTTTCCGCATTCGCATCCGGCTGGTAGCTATCGTCGAGCGGGCTTTGAAACGGATTCGACTGCGCCGGCCCGGAGGTCGATTTCGGCTTGGGCGATCCCGGCTTCGCCCCCGGCAGCTTATCGCCCAGTAATTCTTTCAGCGATGTCCGGCTCATCGGATTGAACCAGAGCGTGATGCGCCGCGCGATGCCATCGTTGTCCTGATAAAAATCGGGCCGGTAGAGATAAATTTCCTCGGGCTTGGCATCGGGCGGAGGCTTCGTCCAAAACGTCGGCAGGCTCATCGTAATCCAGTACTTCACCTTCCGCGTATCGACTCCCGGGCTGGGCCGCTCCACGAAGGAAGGGGCGTTGGTTCCCGTCATCGCGGCAATCTTTGCATTCACTGCCGCCGAGGTCGCGTTCAGTCCCGGTATCAGCGGACTCGGCGGAGGCGGCTGTGCCGCGAGTCGATCTTCCAGCGTGATCGGAGCCAGCATCCCGCCTGCCGTGCCGAACTTCAGGAAATCGGCCGGATGCGGCCCCGGTCGGTCGATCTCGTGATAGGTAAAATAGGTGTGGCTGCTCTCGACGGAATCCTCCAGCAGGGTCGCGGTGTCCTGCGGCGAGGCCACGATTTGTGGCGTGATCGGCCCCGCAAACTGCGCCATGGTCACGAACGTCCACTCGTCCGTTTTGGCATAACGGTCCGCCGGGGCCTCGATGAAGTTACCGTCCTGGTCCACCGGTCCGCTTCGCCAGCCGATATGCGTCGAGGTCTGGCGAAGTTCGACGATCTGCGGCAGCCAAAAAGGCCCTGGGTACCACGACCACACCTTGTCCGCGCCCCGCTTCCAGTACCCGTAATGCTCCGTCACCCAACTGTGCGGTAGGTTGCCCTTCCAGTACCAACCGTATTCGGTGTAAATCCAGCGCCCGTCCGTGTAGGGTGCCAGGTGGTCCGTCGGCGTGTAGGCCCACACATTGTCGATCTTGGACCACGTCCCGTAGGGGTTGAGCAGATGCAGCGCCGTATCGAAGTCGGTCTTGCCCCGCTCTGTATAGGGTGTCAGCCCGGCTTGCGACGAAACTGCGGCGCTGGCCAGCAGCACGGCGCAAAGAAGGTAAGGGCGGGAAGCGGAACGCATAACGGGGGCATGTGCAAGGGACTCAAGGCCGAAAATAAAGCCGCCGTGCGGCTCTGGCAAGGCTTTGGCCGATGAGGCGAAATTTCCTTTACGGTGCCGCCACCGTCACCACCGTCGATCCCGCCGTCAACCCGTCCGCCGATGCGGTCACCGTCACCGGCCCCGTCAGGTCGTAGTGCGATCTAAGGACCGCCAGCGCCAGTCCGTGGTAGGCCTTGTGTTCCTTGCCTTGAAACGGTTCGTGATTGGTCGCGTCGCCGTTGTCCAGCCCCGCAAGGTTCGCCGCGCTGCCGTCGACCTCGAACTTGATCGAATTGACCGCATCCGGGCAGACGTTGCCGTCCTTGTCCAGAATCGTGACCTTGATAAACGACAAGTCCTGCCCGTTGGCCACAATCGTACTCCGGTCCGGGGTCAGCGTGATCTGCGCCGGATCGCCCGCCGTCTTCACGATGTCCGTCGCCACCACCTGCCCGCCCTTGGTCGCGACCGCCTTCAGTTCGCCCGGCGCGTAGGGCACACTCCACTCCAGGTGCAGGTCTTTTGCGTCCTTCTCCATCGACTGGACTCCGAGGGAATCGCCGTTGAGAAAAAGTTCGACCGAGTCCGCATTGGTGAAGACCCGAACGGGAATCGCCTTGCCCTCGAATCCCTTCCAATTCCACGACATCGGCAGAATATGCACCACCGGATCGCTGCTCCACTGGCTCTTATAAAGATAGTACCGGTCCTTCGGAAAGCCGCACAGATCGTTGATCCCAAAATACGAACTCCGCGACGGCCAGCCGTAGGGCGTCGGCTCGCCGATGTAATCGAAACCGGTCCAGCAGAATTCCCCCGCATTCCACGGGGCGTTTTTCACCGCCAGCAAATCTTCTTCGGGCGAAGTCGCCCAAGGCGGGTGGAACGTATCGTAGCTGGTGACCTGATTATCGAACCTGGCGTTGATCTTCACGTTCCCTTGGGCGTCGAGCGCGAGGCCATACTCGCCGCGGGAATCCGTTTCCGATGCGGTCTCGCTTCCCAACAGCGGCATGATGCCCTTGACTCTGGGATCGTCGTAAATTTTCACCGTATAGTTGCAGCCAAAAACATCGAGCGCCTTCTGGAAATCGAATTGCAGCGCCTTGTACGGCTGTTGCAAGGCCGAGGTCACCATCCGTGTCGGGTCTTCCCGGTGACAGGTATCGACCAACGGTTTGGCGATCGCATCGCCATGGGCGCGGAAACCCTCGTACACCTCGTTGCCCACGCTCCAGATGATGATGCTGGGATGGTTCCGGTCGCGGTGCAACATGCTCACGAGGTCCTGCTGGCTCCAGTCGTCGAAGAAACGCCCGTAGCCGTTTTTCGTCTTGCTCTGCTTCCACTCGTCGAAGGCCTCGTCCATGACGAGAATGCCCATCTGGTCGCACAAATCGAGCATCTCCGGCGAAGGCGGATTGTGGCTCGTCCGCAGCGCATTGCACCCCATGCTCTTGAGAATCTCCAACTGTCGCTCGAAGCCCCGCTTTAGCGCCACCGAGCCGAGACAGCCCAGGTCGTGGTGATCGCACACGCCTTTGATCGACACATGCTCGCCGTTGAGCTTGAACCCGTCGTTAATCGTGAATTCGATCGAGCGGATGCCGAAGCGTGTGGTGTAGGAATCGGTCAAAACACCGTTGACCCGCACTTCGCTCACCGCATGGTAAAGCACCGGTGTATCGCACGACCAAAGCTGTGCCGTCGGAAGTGAGATGGTTTGTGCAAAGGAGACTCCTTCTTCGGAAAGGATTTTTTTGGAGTCTTCCGTTCGCGCGACTTCTTTCCCGCTCGGGTCGAGGATGATGGTGGTCAAAGTCGTCTCCGTTACTTCGTCCCGGGAGGCTTGAGCGTCACGCACTACTTGAGTGACGATCTTGACCAGCGCGTTCGTCGCCGACGCTTGCGGAGTGGTGATATACGTCCCCCATTGCGCCACATGGACGGGCTTGGTCGTCACCAGCCACACATGACGATAGAGGCCGCCTCCCGAGTACCAGCGGCTGCACGGTTGCTCGATATTCAGCCGCACCGCCAATACGTTTTTCTGCGTGCCGAATTTCGCGTTGGGCGTGAGATCGTAGGAAAAACTCGTATATCCATAGGGATGATTGCCCAGGAGTTGCCCGTTCAGGTAGACATCCGAGTCCATATAGGCACCGTCGAAGAGAATCGAAATCCGCTGCCCCTTTGCCGAGTCGGGCAGGGTGAAAGTCTTGCGGTACCAGGCCACGCCGCCGTTGAGGTAGCCGCCGCCCGCTTTCGCGAGGGACGCCTTGTCGAAGGGTCCCTGCATCGTGCTGGGATCGGGCCCGGCCACCCCTTCGATCATGAAATCGTGCGGAATGTCGATGTCCCGCCAGGACGAGTCGTCGAAGTCCGGCTTTGGCGCATCCGTCTTGTCGCCCAGGGTGAATTTCCAGCCCCGGTCGAACGAAGCGACATCGCGCGGATTGGCTGGGGCCGTCTCCGCCGAAACCGTCAAGATTCCCGCTCCCAGGGTCCAACCGAAGGCAAATGTAGCGAGTAGATTGTTCATGAAGCGAAAGTCACAACCAGATGGGGCCATTATAATCATACTTGCCGAAATTGGCTGAATTCGTAAATAGCGAGTCTTGCGCTTGCGCCGAAAAAGCCGATCTGCCTCTTTCCGCCTCCGAACGTAGAACGCGCTCTTACCGGGAAAAAAACCCGGCGCCTTAAAAAAGTTTCGTCGTGGCCCGGTCTTCCGGATGGGCTGTAAAACTCACCCGCTTCCCCGTTAACGGATGCTTCAACGCCAGCTTCCACGCATGGAGGCCCAGCGGCGGGTCGTTCACCCCCAGTGTTTGCGTTGTCCCGCGCTCCCGGTTCGGCAAATAGGCCGGGTCTCCCACCACCGGAAAGCCCAGGTCCCACAAGTGAATCCGCACCTGGTTGGTCCGTCCGGTGAACAGCCGCGCTTGCAGCAACGTGGTCCCGTCCTCGCGCCGCTCCAGCACGCGAAACTCCGTCTTCGCCGTCAACCCATGCTCCGGATCGACCTCCCGTGTGCCCGCCTCGCCCGGTTCCTCGCCGATCGGCGCTTCGCTCGTCAGGTCGTCCCACGCGGGATGGCCGTTCACCACCGCCAGGTAGATCTTGTCCACTTCGCCCCGCGCAAATTGCGGCTGCAGGCTACTGGCGAAATGCCTCGTCCGCGCGCAGACCACCAGCCCCGTCGTATTCGCGTCGAGTCGATGCGCCGGACGCGGCTTTTGCGGATGATAGACCTCGTGCAAAATGTACTGCAGCGTGTTGCGGTTGAACCGCCCGCTCGGATGCGTCGGCAGCGGTGCCGGTTTATCGAGCACCAAGATCGCCTCGTCTTCGTACAACACCCGCACTTCGGCCCGTACCTCCGGCTCGACCAGTCCCGGTTGCAGCAGAAAGTACCGCTCGCCGGCTTTGACCCGATGGGTCCCCGGTTGCGGTCGGTCGTGCGCATCCAGCCAGCGTCCGCCCGTGCAAATCACTTCCCATTCCTCGCGTGGGACATGGCGGAAAACGCCGCACAGAAAATCGAGCAACGTCGCGCCGTTCCACTCCAGCGGTACGATCACCGGCTTCCGGTTATCGTAAGGAATCGATCCCGGCAGCGGCGTCGTTACCGCCCGGATTGCCTCGTTCCTCCGCCGGATATTCTCCGCCATTTCCTCGTCGTTCGTCTTGAAGCAATAGGGACATGTCTTCGGCGGCGCATACCGTTTGTCCGTCTGGTCCGCTTCCGTCAACGGCGTCAGGCAATTGAAACACTGCGCGCTCTCCGTCTCCCGCAACGCCGGATCGACCCCCACCCGCTGGTCGAAAACGAAGCACTCCCCCTCGTAGTGCGCCCCGCCGCATTCCTCGAAGTATTTCAGGATGCCGCCGTCCAGCTGGAAAATATCGCGGTACCCCTCCCGCTCCATGAATAGCCCCGCCTTCTCGCACCGGATTCCACCCGTGCAAAACATCACGATCGGCTGGTCCTTCATCTCCTCCGGCAGCTCGCGCACCGCAGCCGGGAACTTCCGGAAATGGTCGATCCCCAGCGCCTTCGCCCCCTTGAACGTCCCCAGCTTCACCTCGTAATCGTTCCGCGTGTCCAGCAGTGTGATCGGACGCCCCTCGTCCAGCCACTGCCTCAGCGTCCGAGCCGGCAGCTTGCGCGACGTCCGCTTCTCCGGATGGATCCCCTCCACCCCGAACGCGATGATCTCCCGCTTGATCCGCACCAGCATCCGGTTGAACGGACGATGCTCGCTCCGGCTGTACTTCGGCGTCAGCGTCTCCAGCCCCGGAATGGCCCTCAGTTCCGCCAGCAGCTTCTCGATTCCCGCTTCGTCCCCCGCCACAAACAGATTGATCCCCTCCGGGCTGAGCAGGATCGTTCCCTTCAACTCCGATTCCCGGCACCGCGAAATCAACCGCGCCCGCAACTCCCGTAAATCCCGGAGATGCGCAAATTGGTAACCGGCAATATTGATGATTGGGGCCATGGACAAGACGATTGTCGGTCAGCGATGCAAAAATGTGAAGCTTCGTCAGGAAGAGCAACCGTCTGTTCTTCCAACTGCCTCATCGTGTAATGCCCCAATAACGAAATTTGACTCATTCCTGTTGTTCATGGATAGTAAACCGTAAAATTAAATCTACCGAACTTGAAGCATGAATGTTTCCCTGACGCCGGAATTGGAAAAATTTGTCGAGCAGGAAGTTAGCAGCGGCCTTTATCAGACCGCCAGCGAAGTTGTCCGTGCCGGATTGCGCCGCCTCAAGCAAGACCAAGTGCGTCAATTGCCGCCGTCTCCGGGGACACTCGAAGAACTGGAAGTGCGACTACTCCAGGCCGTAGAAGCCCTGGATGCGGGTAAAGGCGTGAAAGGAAACGATGCTTTAAAGCGATTCCGCAAGCGGATCAACAAAAGACGAGCGGGTGGGAAATTGAATAATTACTCCAGATGACTCAGGTCGAATCCACGGGTCTATTGAAACGCTTCCGCAATACCCCATGGAAGTTTCAAAAGACCTTCCTGACGCCTTTAAAGGACTTGCCGCACTTTGTGGCAACGATCCTCTCGACCCATGAGTCGATCCAAACGGGATGCGTGACCGTCGATCAAGTCGTGTTCGATCCCAAGTGCTTGAGCGCTATGCTCGCTAAGCACTCGCTTTCAGCCCAGATCACTCGTGACTTTTCAATTACAGCCCACGGGCGCGTTGAGATTGCCGAACTGCTTGAGGCAGCTTTAAGCGATTCGCTCGAGTTCATCTTTGTTCCCACTCCCAAGCCGTTTGTGATCTACGCGGACCACGACGAATACACAACCGTCTACGCCAACACAAAGTCCAATCTCAATTCCGTTGTTAGGCCGCTTTTGGCGCAAGGCTTCAAGACGGACGAGGATTATGAAAGGCGTCTTTAATTCGACGTGCGCTGCAAATTTCCCGCCTCAGATAAATAAGCTGCCCAGCTTCCCTAAAACGTCCCCTTCAGCGACACCGAGACCCGCTGCTCCTGCCCCAGGCTCCCAGGTGCCGGATTCCGGTCCCACCGGTTGCTATACTCCACGCTCGCCGAAATGTCCTTCTGTAACTGAAAGGAAGGCCCCGTCGAAAAAGTCAGCGTCTGGTCTTCCAGCGAAATCGGCAACGCGCTGCTCAGGCTCGCATTGCTGCCCGGTGTCGTCGCTTGGGGCGTGCCGTTGGCGCCGGAGGCGATCAACCCTGCCGGGGCCTGATCGACCAGACTGCGCGAGTTCAACACTTCGGCATAACTATGCCACGAAATCTCGCCCGCCAGCTTCTGGGACCAATCGGCAAACAGAGCCTCGTTGAACTGATCGGTAATGCCCGGATACTCCTGGTACTGCTGCTGCCGCAGCCCCATCTGCACCGAGCTGTCCTGCATCGGCTTCCAGACCAGCGATTGCTCCAGCGAAGGACTCCGCCCCGTCTGCGTCCCGGGATTGACGACTTCCTGGTAATGCCCCTTCACCACCGCCGTCACCGGCAGTTGCCCCAGCGGTTGCTTCAGTTGCGCGTCGTAGGCCGTGAATGTCGTCACGTTTCCCGGCCCCACATCCGGGCTCGTCTGGTCCGAATTCAGCCCAAAAGTCAGGTCTGAGCCGGTCGGCAGGTGGTCCTCCGCCCAGAACCCCGTCCCTGTCGTAATGGAAGCATCGCCCGGATTCGATTCCCCGTTCATCGAGTCGTGTAAATCCACCCGCAACGTCAGCGCGTCGGAGGGCTGCACCTGCAGCGCCAGTTTTTGCCCGTTGGCCAGGTCGTCCGACTCGTCGCTTCCCGCTAACGGATCGGTCGCGATCGCCTCATCGAAGGTCGTCGCGGTGGTCTCACACGTCAGCGAAAGCGAATCCGCCAGCTTTTGGTGGTAGGCCGTATCGTACTGCTCCTGCCAAAGCGCTCCGGTCGAGAGAACGTTGAACGGGTCGTTCGTGTTCTGCTTCGAGGTGACCGTGACCGTGCCGCCCGTTTCCGTTTGTCCCTGTTGCGCGGGTGTCGGATTGAGCCATCCGCCGTGGATCACTCCCGCCCCCGCGTCCGGTGCCTCTGTCTGCGCCCGCGCCCCATTCCCCAACAAAATCACGACAAAACCGAGCGCCGTAAGGCCCCCGATCGTCTTGCGTTGGTATCTGGGAAGGCTGGCTTGCATGGAATCGAATCGTCCTGCGGGATGAATTTATTTCATCTCGGGCCTTCCGTCCAGCCCCGGGCCGAAACGAATGCCCCATAGAAGAGACGCCGCCACGGCCCGAATAGTTCAAAGAAAGCGCAACTTCTATGCCTTGAAGCGCTTTTCCTCCGCGTCGAAAATATCGAAGAAATAGCGGACATGGTGGATGACTTCCGCCGGTACGTTCTGCGGAATATAGTCCTCCATGAATTCCTGGATTCCGTCCGGGGTCTCGCTAATCCGCCGGTACCGCCACTCGTTATTCCACTTGACGATCTCGATCCGTGGCCGCTTTGTCGCGTGTTCCTCGATCCACTTCGCTACCGCCTCGTCGTCGGCTCCCGTTGCCAGGAACTCCTTCAAATCCGCCCCCTTCAGCCCCGCAAAGCCGAGGAAGAAATTGTCCAGCGGACAATCGAAGTGGTACTCGCCTGCCGTTCCCGCCAATTCGGCCCGCCCCTTGTCCACCGCCCGCTTGGCGAGGACATATCCCGCCAGCATGGCATGTGGACTGGCCGGAAATCCCTTGGTTAGGTCCGGCGCCAGTTTCTTTAGGTTTTCGTTGATCGTGCTCATATGCGTTAACCTACTCGATTACCACGTCGTCGCCAGTTCCTTCAGCGTGTTCTCCGCCTTGGTACGCGATGCCTTTGCCGCGTCTTCTCCCTGGTTCATGCTGTCGGCCACCACGAATTGCACGTCCGTCACGCCGATGAACCCGAAGATCGCCCGCAGGTAGGGCTCCTGGAAGTTATACGCCGCCATGGGGGATCCCACCGGAAAGGCCCCGCCGCTCGATGTAATAAAGAGGGCCTTCTTGCCCTTCACCAGCCCCTCGTACCCGTTCGGCCCGACTGCGAACGTTTTCCCCGCCCGCACGATCTGGTCGATATACGCCTTGAACGTCGACGGAATGTTCAGGTTGTACATCGGTATTCCGAAGATGTACCGCTCTGCCGCGAGAAATTCCTCGACCAATTGGTCCGAGACTGCGATGGCTGCCTTCGATTCCGGCGTCTGCGCTTCCGCCGGGGCAAAGGCTCCGACCACCCACGGTTCCGTTACGTGCGGTACGGGATGATGCCCCACGTCGCGCAGCAACACCGTGTCCTGCTGGTGGTTCTGCGCCCACGCCTGGGCGAAGTTGGTCGTGAGGGTGCGCGAGACGGAACGTTCGCCGCGCGGGCTGGCGGTGATGACGAGTACTTTGGACATGATGTTTCCTTTCTTTGGGGGTTGGTTACTGGTGGGTAATGATGATTGTTACGATTTGATGAAAATAAATTCCGGTCAGCTGGCGTGGGCGCGGTGTTGCGCCAGGGCGTTTTCCAGGACATCGCTCAACGTCGTCCGCGCCAGTTCCCCCGTCAGGGCCGATTCCGCGCGCTCGAATATCTGTTCCAATATCCGCTGCATCGCCTGCCCGATCGGGCAGTTCTTGTTCGGTGGCGTATGCGGAAGGTGCAGCGGCTCCGAGGTTTGCACCGCCCGGTACACATCCGCGAGGCTGATCTGCCGGGGCAGTCGCGCCAGTCGCACGCCCCCGCCGGGGCCCTTTTGCGTCTCCACCACGCCAGCTTCCTGCAGGCTCGCCATCAGGCGGCGCACCACCACGGGGTGGGTCATCGTGCTCTCCGCGATCTCGTTCGAGGTCAGGAACGCATCCGGGCTTTGCGCCAGCAATGCCAGCGTGTGCACCCCGATCGCAAATTGACAGCTCGCTGGCATATTTGTAACAAACACGATTTCTTATTATTGTCAATTCCTCTTCGCTTGCCTCGTCTGCTACCCTTCGCCTTTTATGGATTCGCCCCGCTACACCGTCATCGTGCCGGTGCGTCGTTTCCGCGCCGATGAACCGGTGCTTGCCAGCCTCCGCGAAACCCTCCCCGCCGCCGGTACCGTGCAGATTCTCGTCGCCGAGGGGGAACACCCCGCCCTCCAACGCAATGCCGCCCTCGATCTCGCCCGCGGCGAAATTGTTGTCTTTCTCGATAACGACTGCCGTCTCGGTCCCGACTTCTGGAATGAACTGGAGACCGCCCTCGCCCGGCCCGAAGTCGAAATCGTCGGCGGTCCCGCCCTGCTCCGCCCCGACGCCGCTCCGCTCGAGCGCATCTTCCACGCCCTCCTCACCCACCCACTCATCGTCGGGCCCGTCGCCGCCCGCTACGCCCCGCGCGGCCTCTTCCGCCCCACCACCCAAATGGAACTCATCCTCTGCAACATGGCCGCCCGCCGTTCCATCTTTACCAAAATCGGCTTCCTCTCCACCCGGCTCTACCCCAACGAGGAAAACGAATGGCTCGACCGCGCCCTTGCTGCCGGTGTCGGTATCTACTACCTTCCCACGCTCCAGGTCTTCCGTCCGCAACGCGGTTCTTGGGCCGAAATGGGCCGCACGCTCCTCCGCTACGGCATCGGCCGCACCCTCCAGTTGCAAGTGAGCGGCTGGCGCTTCACCCTCCACCAAGGTCTCCCCCTCATCCTGCTCGTCCCGATGATCGCGCTGCTTCTCGGTCCCCGCTACCTCCTCGGGTTCGCCCTCCTTTGGCTCGCGGTCTCCGCCCTCGTCGCCCTCACCTGCGATCCCCGCCTGCGACCGTGGCAACGTCTCGTCGCCGGACTCGCCGCGCCCCTCATCCCGCTCACCTACGCCCTCGGCCAACTCCTCGGCTGGTTCGCCCTCCTTCTCCCCGCCCGCCCCTCCGGCTCCGCCATCGTCGTCCGCAACGAGCGCGGCGAGATTTGCCCCAAGGCCTCAGTGCACTGAGTGCAATTTGACATTTCGCTCTTAATCGACTAGTTTGGAAACCAGTTGGTAAACCATGACCACCGCCACAAAAACAGTCGGAGCCTTCGAGGCCAAGACCCATCTTTCTTCCCTCCTTGCCCAAGTGGCCAAAGGAAAGGAAATTATTATCACGAAGCGGAACCAGCCGATAGCCCGGTTGGTGCCCATTGCTCCCGTTGTCGATAAGAATGTCTTTGACCAAATACGGGCGCTTCGAGGTCGAATTGTCCTCGCAGAAGGTGAAACGCCCAGCGATCTGATCAATGCCGGTCGGCGTTTATGAAGTCGTTGGTCATTGATGGTTCAATGACCGTTGGACTTTTCTTGCCCGATGAACCGGTGACTTTTGGGCATGCCGCCATCCGGGCCATGGTAAGCGGAATTCCAACCTACGTCCCAACCCATTGGTGGAGCGAAACCGCCAATGCGCTACTCATGGCAGAACGCCGCAAACGGGCCTCTCAAGACATTATCGACCAGTCGCTCCTGCTCGTGCGTCGGCTCCCGGTCATGACCGATGACGAAACCGCGCAACGGTGCGGTTCCGATACGTTTTTGCTGGCGCGGCAATATACCTTGTCGATCTACGACGCAGCTTATCTTGAGTTGGCGTTGAGGCGGAAATCGTCTCTCGCGACTCTGGACAAGGCGTTGGCTAAGGCCGCTTCGTTGGCTGGAGTGTCGGTTTTTACCTGATCAACCCCAATACTCCACCGTCTCCAGCACGATACTCCCCGTCTTCGTCCCGCCTTCGATTCCCACCGTATCGTCGTAGAGCGTGATCGCCTGCCCGAACGCCGTCGCCGTCATCCCCGTCGGGTTCGACCCCGTATTCGTAACCTGGTTTGCGTCCACACCCCCCACCGCGATCCCGATCGCCGGGTACCACAACCCACCGTCCTCATAACAGTCTCCCCAGTCGATCGTCACGATCGCCCGCACTTGGTCGCTCTCCTCGCCCGAGGTAAATCCGTCGTACACCAACTGACTCACCCACGGCCCGACCACCCGACCCGCCATCGGCGGCGTCGGGTTGCCCAGCGCCGGAAACGTCGTCGTAAAGTCCCACGTGATCGACGCTCCCGGCAGACTATTCGGCGCGTAATTCCACGACACCGCCAGGCTGTACGTCTTCGCCGCCCAGAACTCCGGCGCGAGGCGTCCGGGCGAAAGCCCCACCGGGTGACTCCCATCGGTCGGCCGCCCCGTCTGCGGTGCCACCAAAGGAAGAAATCCATCGTCGATATAGGTAAAACTCATAGGTAAAAAACGAAGTGTGAACATCGCGCGACCTGCCGGTCACGGCTCAGTGCACTCGTTCGGAGGCACCGCTTGGTTAAAAATTCGGGATGTCCGCCCGAAAGCGCGTTCGGAAAAACCCGCCAGTTCGATTCTACCTCAAACTATCATCCCGACAACTCGTTTACCTCCTCACCAACAAAAATTCCGTTAATTTGCCAAATTTGGCAATTCCGTCCGTCAGCCTGCCTTCCCAAATCCTCGTAATCATATTAATCCTATCCAAAAAACTCCCCTGCCTTCCTCCCATCAAAATTCCGTTAATTTGGTAAATTTGGTAATTCCGTAAATTCTGTCCCCTTAATCCCGTCGATTCCGTCAAAAATCGACTCCGCGCCCCATACCGCCTTTAATCGACCGATGACCGGCTTCGACGCCCTCCAGCAACTCCGCCTCCCCGACTCCTGGCAGGCCGAGGCCATCCGCGCCCTCGCCGCCGGCGACGACGTCATCGTCCAGGCCCCCACCGGCGCGGGCAAGACCTTCGTCTTCGAGCAATTCTTCCAGCAACGCCGCGGCCCCGGCCACGCCATCTACACCGTCCCCACCCGCGCCCTCGCCAACGACAAATTCGCCGAGTGGACCCGCCAGGGGTGGCGCGTCGGCATCACCACCGGCGACCTCGCCTACGACCCCGACGCCCCCCTCGTCGTCGCCACCCTCGAGGCCCAGCAGCTCCCCGCCAACGCCTCCCTCTACGTCATCGACGAATACCAGTGGCTCGCCGACCCCCTCCGCGGTAACCACTACGAAGGCACCATCCTCT
>CAJCII010000015.1 GCA_903970335.1 Bacteroidota bacterium
TAAAGGGGTCAGTCCTAACTATTGACACAAGCGGAGCTTCTTTGGCGTCGTCCGAGTGAGGTTCGAGTTTTGGAGTTGGTTGGAGACATACGTCCAGACGCCCATATGCAGGTTCTGTGCGATCCATTTGAGGGTAACAGCCGTTTCAGCTCGGAGCCGTCGGGCGATATGGACTTTGCGCACATCGCCTTTGGCCTGGCGGACCAAGTCCGCTTCGGTCCAGCCCAGCTTGTCGGGTGTCGGAATCGTAAAGGGGTCAGTCCTAACTATTGATACAAGCGGAGCTTCTTTTGCGTCGCCCGAGTGAGGTTCGAGTTTTGGAGTTGGTTGGATACATACGTCCAGACGCCCATATGCAGGTTCTGTGCGATCCATTTGAGGGTAACAGCCGTTTCAGATCGGAGCCGTCGGGCGATATGGACTTTGCGCACATCGCCTTTGGCCTGGCGGGCCAAGTCCGCTTCGGTCCAGCCCAACTTGTCGGGTGTCGGAATCGTGATCGGAGCGGACGAGACATTCTGCGCCCTCACGGTGAAAGTCAACTCCTGGTCCGCCGTCACCGAAGTCGTGCCACTCTCCACCCCGATTCGCCACCCATTAACGGGTTGGCCCCAACTCGTTTGGTCAACGGCGGAAGCCGGTAGGGAAACCAGGGCCGCGCAGGCGATGATCGGCAATCGTCTCATGGGGAGGAACCTAATCGTCCGTTACGGAGGACGTTTCGAATTATGCCTATCGCGCTCGATATACCAAGTCGCATCGTTTGGACAAGCGTGAATGTCCCTGCCTCCCACCCATATCCGTGCGCGTTCTCGGAGACAGATACAACTTTGCCTCGAAAAATACCGAAAACACCGCCTTTTCTGCCCTTTTCCCACAAAACCGCTCCGCACCCCAAAAGTCAACACTCCAACCCCCTGCCCTCGAACACCTTCCACTCAATGCCCAGTCTGCCCTAATTTAATAGCACATTTAGGCCATTTTCCCCGCTGCGCGGCTCCGTCCGCCGCCACCGGCGCGAATCTTTATTTGTAAATGGCGGGAGATGCTTCAAACTAATCTCTTGATGGACGACTCGCCCATGCAGGACCGGTACCGCGCCTTGTTGCTGGCCGCGCGCAATCTCTTTTCCCTGACCTGTCTGGACGACCTGGTGGAGCACATCCTCAAGTACTCGCGGACGATGATGCAGGTGGAGGCGTGCTCGATGTTCCTGCCGGACCGGCCCCGCCGCGAGCTGATCATCTACTCGGCAAGAGGCAAGGACGACGCGATCAACGCCTTCCGCATTCCGTGGGACAAGGGGATCGCCGGGACGGTCTTCCAGCAACGGAAATTCCTCCGGATCGACGACGCCCAGAACGATCCGCGCCTGCTGCGGACGGCGGACCAGAAGACCGGGTTCATCACCCGCGCGATGCTGTGCGCCCCGCTGGTGGACAAGGACGAGTGCTTCGGCGTGCTGCAGGCGCTGAACCCGATCGACCGCCCGATCTTCACGCAACTGGACCAGGATATTTTCGAGGGGCTGACGAATATCGTCACGGGCGCGCTGATCCGGTTCGACCGGGAGAAAAAAATTTCCGAGGAAACGAAGCTGGCCCGCGAACTGGCCATGGCGATGGAAATCCAGAAATCGTACCTGCCGCCGGAGGAACTGGAGCTATCCCATTCCGAGATGCGGGTGCGCTACCGGCCCGCGCGGACGATCGGGGGCGATTTCTATTCGTCCGTGCCGCTTTCCGGCGACCGGCTGCTGGCGGCGCTGGGCGACGTGAGCGGAAAGGGCATTCCGGCGGCGCTGACCACGGCGCAGATCACGACGGAAATCCAGGCACGGGCGCCGCTGGCGGCAAAGGAAGGACTGGGCGCCTACGTGACGGCGCTGAACAGCGCGCTCTGCCTGCGCCTGGCCTCGGGACGGTTCGCGGCAACGACGTTTTTGCTCTACGATCCACACCTCGGCAAGATGGAGGTGGTCTGCGCGGGCCAGTTCGAGCCGTGGCGTTGCCGCAACGAAATCTGGGAACCGGTGACGGTGCCGCACTCGCTGGCGCTGGGGATTTTTCCCGGGCATAAATTCACCGCAACCGAGATTGCCTGCGAGCCGGGCGAGAAGTGGATTCTCTTCAGCGACGGCATCAACGAGGGGCGGAGTCCGTCCGGCGAGGAATATGGAATCGACCGGCTGCGCGCCAGCTTGGGCACGGGCCATGCGGCGGACACGCTGAAGCAGGCGTGGGCGGGATGGGAGAGTTTCGTGGATGGCGACCACCAGCACGACGACGCCTGCCTGGCTTTGATTTTGCTCAAGCCGGAATCGACCCTGAAGATCTCCTCGGAAGCACGCAACTGCAAACAGGCCCGGCACTTTATCGAAGCTTGGGCCCTGACCGCCGGGTACCCCGATCTGGAGCGGGGGCGGATCGTGCTGGCGGCGGACGAGGCGATCACGAATGTGATCCGGCATACCTACGGCGGCGAAGCCAGCCAGCCGATTGTCCTTTCCGCCGAGATTACCGACGGCTTGTTTCACCTGCGTCTGCGCGATTACGGTCCACCCGTCGAGACGGAAAAACTGAAAGGCCGCGAACTGGAGGACGTAAAGCCGGGAGGATTGGGTCTGCATCTGCTTAAATGCGTCTTCAGTGTGGTGGAGCACCTCCCTCAGCCCGACGGCAACGAATGGCACCTGGCCAAGCCCCTGGCATGACCGTCGAGCGAATCAAGGCCCGTTTCATCGCCCAGGGATGGCGTCCTTTGATCATCGGCCTGCGGTGCGCCCTGGCGGCGCTGGCGGCGGTACAGTTTTCTCGGTACCTGGGCCTGCAATATCCGATCTACGCTCTGATCGCCGCGATCCTGGTGACCGAGTATCATGGCACGGAGACCCGTCAGCAAAGCCTGACGCGGCTACTGGGCAATATCCTGGGGATTACGGCCGGGAGCATCCTGAGTACCTGCTTCGGCGGTCATTCCTGGGTCATCGGGTTGGCGACCTTTCTGATGGTGCTCTTTTGTTATTACTTCGATTTCACGGTCGCCGCGAAGTATTCGGCTTTTGTGGCGGCCCTGACGGTGATGGATCATAGCGACCGCCCGTGGCTCTACGGACGGAACCGGATTGCTGAGACGCTGATCGGGATCGGCTTTGCGGTGCTGATGTCGCTGCTGATCCCGGTGCCAAAGCCGAGGGCGGTCGCGACAGCCGACAAAACGGCGGATGATTAGCGCGTGCCGAAAGGAGCAACGGGACAAAGTGGGTCGTGCGGGACTCGAACCTGCAACCAAGTGCTTAAAAGGCGCCTGCTCTACCATTGAGCTAACGACCCGTTTCGTAGGGCGGGAAATATACCCATCGCCACGCGATGCATCAAGGAGTTTTGGCTACCGCGGTGCCTCAACGCGAGGCAGGTGGCGAGAGGAGTAGATTAAACAGCCTTTTCGCCACGCTCTTCCGTGCGGATGCGGACGGCTTCCTCAATGGGCAGGATAAAGATTTTACCATCGCCGATTTTACCGGTCTTGGCGGCTTTCTGGACGGTTTCAATCGCACGCTGAACGAGGTCTTCACGGAGGACGACTTCGATTTTGACTTTGGGAAGGAAATCGACGGTATATTCGCTGCCGCGATAGATTTCGGTATGGCCCTTCTGACGGCCAAAGCCTTTGACCTCGCTGACGGTCAGGCCTTCGATGCCCAATTCGGTCAGGGCTTCTTTAACTTCTTCCAACTTAAAAGGTTTGATGATTGCCTCGAGCTTGCGCAGGGACATGGAAATGTTCTCCTTAAGGGTTCAATATTGTTGTTGACTGCCGTACGAAGACGGAGTTCACCTAATAGCATGGAGTGTGCCATTGGCAAGGGCCATTTGCCGGACTCCTCTCACAAATTCTTATCGCACGCAATTTCGCCCAAGCCTACTGACTCAAAATGCGCAGGGTGTGTGGTAGCGGCGGCAACGAGCGAGGCAGGGAGAGAGACGGTCGTAAACCAGCCGCGATAATCAAGAACCCCGCCGCAAGCAGCGGTGTATTGGGGATGTCCTGGGGAGGGCAGTAAGTTTGTGAACGAGGAAATGGACCGTCGCTCCTCATGAACCCTTTGGTAGGCGTTCGCGATCAAGATAAAAGTCTCCAGGCTTCTTCGCGTTACAGGATGACAGATGGTGGAAAGAGTACGTTTCGGCTCGCTGCGCTCGGGCGGCTCGGCAGGCGCCTCGCCCTCCAGTGCTCCTCATGACGGCTTTGATAAGGCGTTGATGATCAAGATAAAAAGCCCCAGCGCTTCGATGTCTCCGGAGGACGGTTCGTATTTTTGGGGATGGGACGGCTCGCTACGCACGGATCTGGCGGTCATAGACCACCGCTACATTAAGATGAAAACAGAAAACCCCGGGGCCTTGCGGCACCCGGGGTTTTCAGAGCTAAGTCTTTTCGATCAAATTAGAACGAATAGACAGCTTCCGCCGAGATCTCGTTCTGCGTGGCAGAGTTGAGACCGGTCGTACCCTTCGACAGGTCGTCGAAGCGATATTCAACGCGGGTCAGGAGGTTGTCCCAGATGGCGAAGCTAGCCGTGAGAGTATAGCTGAAGTCATCCTGATTGACAGCCTGAGCAACGCCAGCGCTGTTCGCGAAAGTACCGACACCGAACTTACCGGCATTGGCATCGGAGTGGAGATACTCACCACGACCGGAGAGGGTGAACACCTTGCTGAACTTGTACTGTGCATAGGCAGCCACACCGTACCAAGCGTAGGTATCATTACCGTAGTCGACATTGAAGCCGAGGGTCGTGTTTCCACCCTTGTCGAAGACAGGGTTCCAGTTGCCCCAGATGTCATACACCACAACGCCGTGGGTTCCATTCGGGAACGTGGCACCGTTGGTGTTGGTAGGACCCGTAACACCGGGTTCGCCATCCGGGCTGTAGATAAACGATTGGGTGATGTTGGCATTCTTGCCAGGAGCGTTAATATTCAACTGGCCGGTGATGGCCTTGCCGCCGAACGCATAGTCGTCCTTACCAATCAGAGCGCCGCCAGCAGGAGCAGCCGCCGTCGTTGCGGTTGTGCTGGTCGAATTGTTCCAACCATCGACCACGCCGAACTTGGCTTCAAACGTGTCGTTGAACTTGTAATCGCCATACACGCCCGTGTGAGTCAGGGGAATCGCGTTGGTGAAGAGCAAGCCACGGCTGAAGTTAGGATTGGCAGGGCTTTCGATAACTTCATAACCCAAGAGAGTCACGAACTTACCGGCATAGATGTCGAGGCCGTTACCAACCGGGATGCGGAACTTGACCAAGGCCTGCTCGAGAGCGAGACCGGTGTTGGTTCCGGGGTTGAGAGCGGTGTCCTTGAGGTAATTCGCATCCTGACCATAGATGGTATCGATGCGGAAACCGGCGGCCCACTCGTTTTTATCGGGAAGAGCTTTTTCGAGAGCGATCTTCACGGCGTTGATGTTAAAACCGTTGGTATCGGTATCGAACTGGCGGAGAAGGTTGCCCTTCGCAGTACCACCGGCACCCGAGCTGGAGAACGTCTGGGGGCCACCGACAAACTGATCGGTGTAGCTCGTATCGACGTACCCGCTGAGGGTGATACCCTTCTGGGCGGTTTCGACGTAATTGATACCGTTATCTTCGAGGGCCTTTTTCAGGTCCTTGGTGTCCGCAGGGGCATCCGTTCCGGCGAGCGCAGGGACAATAACCATGGCTCCCGAGAGGGTGACCGCGCCAAATGCTTTCAGCAATGATTTCATTCGCTAATCTCCTTGTGTTTTTTTAGTGACTGTTCCGCCTGCCTCTCTCCATGGAGGCAACCGGCTTTGTCGGTTAGTGAGGCCAGCCGCCTTTACCGAACATCAAGTATCGGCTGGCTTCTGCACTCGTTCCGATGACATTATGGCGGGACGACAAATCGTCAATATTTTTTTTATTTTTTTTGAACGTCCACCGAAACCACTATTTTCAGAGGTAAATCGAAGTTTTTATGTTGATGGCCGGGAAGGGCGGCGGCGGTCGATTCAATATTTTTTGAACGCCCGAACCCTCCCGGTGTCTACCTTTCTGTAAGTTCATTCATTCTCCTCCCCTGACCGGGCGGCAGCCCTTTTCGGGTTGTCGCCCGGTCTTTTTAGTTGTAGCGGCGGACTATGACCGTCGGTCCCTGAGGCCTTCCTCGAGGGTCATCAACCTCCGCGCAACGGTGCATGGCGTAGCCGCCAATAATGTGGAGACGCTCCATGATTATGGGTCGAAAAGGCGGGATTCGGCAAGGAAGGCGGGCCGAACCGATCTCTCGACAAGCTTCTCATGACGCCTTTGGTAAGGCGTTTGCGATCAGGACAGAAATTGCCAGGCGTCTTCGCGTGACAGGATGACAGATGGTGGAAAGAGTACGTTTCGGCTAGCTGCGCTCGTGCGGCTCGGCAGGCGCCTCGCCCTCCAGTGCTCCTCATGAGCCCTTTGGTAAGGTGTTCATTATCGACACAAAAAGTCCCGGCGCTTCGGTGTCTCGGGATGACTGAATTTAAAGTGCGACGGTCACAGGCTGCCGCTACATTTTTCTAGCGACGGTCATAGACCGCCGCTACATTCGGCCAAGCCGTGCGAATCCTGATCGTCTTCTATCTTCTATTCATCGGCATCCTAGCTCTGCTGGCCCAGATGATTCTGCCGGCACATTTCCGGATTTTGAGCCTGATCGGCTTCGGCTCGGCCCTGATTCCGCTCCTCGTCATTTATGCGAGTCTCGAACTCGGCGACGAGCGGGCGCCCGTCCTGGCCGGTCTCCTGGGGCTGATGATCGATCTGCTTTCGTCACATCATCGGCTGGGTGTCACCGTCCTGATGCTCAGTTCCCTTTCGGCACTCGTCGTCACCCAAGCGGCCAAAGTGGAGTCTCACCAGTGGGTGTTTCGTTTTGCCTACGTTCTCATCGGCACCTTTACCTACGAGTTAATGGACTATCTGTTTACGCTGACCGAGACCCTGAGCTGGCACTGGCCGCTGGAGGTGTGGAGCAAGATCGCCTTTTCCTCGCTGCTCAACGTCCTGCTCTGCCCGCTCGTTTTCCTCACCATCGGCTTCCTGCCCCGGCGTTTTGGGTGGAGGCCGGACCATGAAATTCCGGAACGGAGCTATGCTCGCTGACGACTTCCGCGTCGAGGGCTGGCGCCTCGGCATCCTCGCCCTGCTGGTCTTTGCCGCGATGGGAACGCTGCTGAACCGCCTCTGGAACGTGGAGATCGTCAATTCCGACTCGGCCCGCCAGCAGTCCGAGGCGCAGACGACGGTCCGGTCCCGCATTGCCCCGGCGCGAGGGGCGATCTGCGACCGCTACGGCGTGATGCTGGCGGAAAACCGGCCCAGCTTCGACATCGATTTCTACCTCGACGACCTGCGGCGCGACTACGCGGAGAGCCACCACGGCATCGTGCCGACGCTTCCGCTTCCCAACGACAAAAATGGGCACAAACGATCCGAGCCCGATATCGTGGAGATCGTCAAGCAAAGCATCGCACCGATCCGGGACATGCTCGGACTGACCGCGCCGCTCAACGAAAAGGAGATCCGCGAACACTTCCGCACGGACCGGGACCTGCCCTACCACTATATGACCGATCTCGATTTCGCCACCGTGGCCAATTTCGAGGAGCGCAACCTCGGCGTCACCGGCATCAGCATCTCGCAAGTCCCGGCCCGGCACTACACCTACGGCGCGCTGGCGGCCCATATCCTGGGCTATGTCGGCAAGCCGTTCAACCAGACGGAGCATCTGGCCAGCGACGGCACGCCGTACGAGACCATCGGGCGGGACGGCATCGAGGCCATCATGGACGAGCGGCTCCAGGGGGAACCGGGCAGCTCGTTCAAGCGCGTCTCCTCCCAGGGATATACCATCCCGGACCCGACCCTCAAGGCGCTCGACATCGACCCGACGATGGGCAACACCCTGTACCTGACGATCGACGCCCGGGCGCAGTACATCGCGGAGACGGCCATGCGCAACGCCGGAGTCGGACGCGGGGCGGTGGTGGTGATGGACCCACGCAACGGGGATGTCCTCGCCATGGTCTCGATTCCGAGCTACGACCCGAACAAGTTCATCCCCAAGATCACCGCGAAGGATTTCGACGCCCTCAACCAGGACCCGACCAAGCCGCTCTTCAACCGCGCCCTGCACGCCCTCAACCCGGGATCGACCTACAAGATCATGGTCGCGCTGGCGGGACTCAAGTCGGGCAACGTCGATGTAAATACGCCGTTCGACTGCCCCGGCGCGATCCAGATCGACGACCATCTGTTCCATAACTCGGACCGCACCGACGCGGGCACCATGAGCCTGGTCCACGCGATCTGCGTCTCGAGCGACGTCTTCTTCTACCAGTACGGGATCAAGGCGGGCATCGACGCCATCGATGCGATGGGCCAGCGGGCGGGGTTCGGCCACAAGTGGGGTCTGCTTGGCGAGGCCAACGAGGATGCGGGCATCCTGCCCGGCCCCGAATGGATGAAGGAAAAGGAGGACTGGCTGAGAAAGACCCATAACATCGACCACTGGAGCAAGGCCCAGACGGCGAATACCTCCATCGGCCAGGGCTTCGTCCTTGTCACGCCGCTCCAACTGGCGACTTTCCTCTGCGCGGTCGCCAATGGGGGAACCGTCTACCAGCCCCGGCTTTACTCGCATTTCGTCGATTACAACGGTACGACCAAGTACGAACTGCCTGCGGCACAAGTTTACAGCACGCTCGACGTGAAACCCTCCGACCTGAAAGCGGTGCAGGAGGGAATGCGCGAGGTGATCCAATCCGACGAAGGGACCGGAACCCGTGCCCAGGTGCCCGGCTACACGATGGCGGGCAAGACCGGCACGGCACAGGCCTACATCCGGATGGACGGCAGCGTGAAACAGGACCTGAAGACCTGGTTTTACTGCTATGGCCCGTTTGAGGCGCCCCGGTACGTCTGTTGCGTGCTGGTCGAGGGCGGTTCCTGGGGCGGCACCACGTCCGCGCCGATCGCGCAGGAAATCATGCGGCGTCTCTTTGCCCTCGATACCGGGGCAGTCGAGAATGTGGCCTACCTCCAGCCCGCCCAAGGCAACTTCAACGGCGTGACCGACGTGGAAACCCATCTGCCGGCCCCGGGCACTCCCGGTGCACCCGCCACCGCCGATAACGGCTCTCCGCTCGACAACCCGGACGCCCCCTCCTCCACACCGATGCCGGATCTGCCGCCGATCGGCAATCCTGCATCCAGCACGAAACGTGCTCATTAGCCGCCAAACCCCGGCCCGCCCACTCATTACAGTTCGGAATGATTTGGTCAGGAAGGTTGAAGATCGACAAATAAGCAGATAGATTTCACCTTTGGTCTCCCGATTGTCATCATGCGCACGTTTTTTCGTAAACTGGGTCAGCTTGTCTGGTCGTCCCCGGTGGTCCTGCTCCTCCTTGCGCTGTGTGTCGCCGGTATTTTCGTCATCATGAGCGCGACTTATACGAACGACCAGTTGAAGGACGCCCCCGCCTCCCAGCTCAAGTACATTCTGGTCGGATTCGCCTTCTACCTGGCACTTGCCTTCACGCCCTACCGGCTTTTGGTCCAGGTTTCGCCGATCCTCTACCTCATCACCCTGGCCATGTTGGTCGGCGTTTTTGTGCCGGGGTTCAAACACAAGGTTTTCGGGGCCGACAGTTGGCTCAAGCTCGGTCCGGTCATCCTCGAACCGGCGGAATTCGCCAAGCTGACCTACATTCTGGCCATGGCTTGGTTCCTCCGGGTGCGCGAGAGCCAGATCAAGAGCATCTGGACCGTCCTGATGGCGCTCGCCCTGACGGTCGTCCCCTTCGTCCTGATCAAGGCACAACCGGCGTTCGGGACCGCCTCGGTTTTCTTCCCCATCTGCTTTGCCATGCTCTTTGTCGCCGGGGTGCGCTGGTATTACGTGGTGCTGCCACTGGCGACCGCCAGCATTCTCACCGTCTCCCTCTATTTCTGGGTCCACGTCTGGGACAAGCCGATTCCGTTCATGAAACCGTTCCAGATGGACCGGATAAAAATTTTCTTCGATCCGAGCCTCGATCCGAAAGGATCGGGCTGGCAGATCACCCAGTCCCTTATCGCGATCGGTTCCGGGGGGATGAAGGGCAAGGGCTGGATGCAGGGGACGCAAAACGTCCTCGGCTACCTGCCCAAGAATACGAGTTATAACGATTTGATCTTCCCCGTGGTCGGGGAGGAAGAAGGGTTTCGCGGCGGCGCTGCGCTCATCATTTGCGAAGGGTTCGTCTTGCTATGGTGTCTATGGGTGGCGGCGCGCGCGCGGGACAAAATTGGGGCCTTGGTGGCCGTGGGGGTTATGACGATGCTCTTCACGCATGTTTTCGTGAACATCGGCATGACCATCCATTTGGTGCCGATCACCGGAATTCCGCTGCCGTTCATCAGTTACGGCGGCACGTTCCTGATCGTGTGCCTTGCCGCCATGGGCCTGGTGCAGAGTGTTTGGGTCCACCGTAAAAACTTCGAGCGGGCATGAAGACAATCCTCATCCCCCCGCGCAACCTCAAGTCCCGCCCCCAGACGCGGGAACGACTGGCTTATGATTTTAGATACTATCCGCGGTTTTTTCGGTCTTAAGAAAAAGGGCGAAGAAAAAGAAATCGTCATCTCCTGCGAACGGCTCGAACGGCGGGTGGCCGTCCTCGAGGGTGGACGCCTGGAGGAATTCTCCATCGAGCGCGACAGCGACCGGCAGATTTCCGGCAGCATTTACAAGGGCAAGGTCAAGAACCTCGAACCCGGCCTCAAGGCGATGTTCGTCGATATCGGCCTGGACAAGAACGCCTTCCTTCATTACTGGGACGCGATTCCCGGGCTGGACCCAGGCGTCGAGGTCATCGAGCGCAACGGCAAAAAGAAGCCCCAAAAGCGGATCACCGCCAACGATATCCCTAAGATTTATTCGCCCGGCTCCGACATCATCGTCCAGGTGACCAAGGGCCCCATCGGCACCAAGGGCCCCCGCGTCACCACCAACATCAGCCTGGCCGGACGCTATCTCGTCCTCATGCCCTTCTCCGATCAATCCGGCGTCTCCCGCAAAATCGAGGACCCGAAGGAACGGCAGCGCCTGCGCCGCATCCTGACGGAACTCGACCTGCCCGACGGCATGGCCGTGATCATCCGCACCGTCGGCGAAGGCCAGAAGGCCCGCTTCTTCGTCCGGGACCTCCATGTCCTGCTCGAGCAATGGAAGAGCATCTCCGGCGACCTCGAAACGGCCCGCGCCCCGAAGCTCCTCCTCCCCGAGCCCGACCTGATCGAGCGGACCGTGCGCGACTTCCTCACCGATGAAGTGGACCGCATCATCGTCGACGACCTCGACTCAGTCAACCGGATGAAGGACCTCGTCGGCGCCATCTCGAAGCGCTCCCAGCGCAAGATCAAGCACTACACCGAAGCCGTCCCCATCTTCGAAAAATTCAACATCGACAAGCAGATCGACGCGGCGCTCCGGCGTCAGGTCTGGCTCCCCTGCGGCGGCTACCTCGTCATCGACGAAACCGAGGCGCTCGTCGCCATCGACGTCAACACGGGCCGCAACAAGGGCGGCAAGGACCAGGACAAGACCATCCTCCAGACCAACCTCGAAGCGGCGGAGGAAATCGCGCGCCAGTTGCGCCTCCGCAACATCGGCGGCCTCATCGTGCTCGACTTCATCGACATGCGCAACCCGCGCGACCAGAAAGCCGTCCTCACGACCTTCAAGGACCACGTCAAACGCGACAAGGCGCGCACCCACATCCTCCCGATTTCCCAACTCGGCCTGATGGAGATGACCCGCCAGCGCGTGCAGGAAAGCATCAGCCGCGCCGTCTACATGGAATGCCCCTCCTGCAAGGGCAAGGGCATCATCAAAAGCCCGGAAACGATGAGCGTGGAAATCCAACGCGCCCTCACCCGGGTGATGAAACTCCATCCCGGTGTGCGCGAGGTGCGCGTCGTCCTCAACGCCGACGTGCTCGACCGCCTCAAGAAGGAGGACGAGGAAATCCTCATCGACCTCGAACGCAAATTCCAGGGTCGCCTCAGCTTCCGCGTCAACGCCAAGTTCCACTTCGAGGAATTCAAGCTGGTCAACGCGCTGACCGATGAGGAACTGAGTTAGCCTTCGGTTATGGACTGCTTGGAGTGGCGACGGTCCATTCCCGTCGCACTTCAAGCTTCGTTGGTAACCTTTCCTGTTCTGTTTGCGAGATAAGAACGAACTCGAATTCCCGTGTCCAATACCCTGGCTGCAGTTTCTTGGTCGATCGAAAAGCCATGTATGGCCCGATTACAAGCGCTCAAAATCTCTTTTAAAACCAATTGAAGATTTTGATCGAGGTCGTCTCGCAGAATGTCTACCAACTTACTGGCCGATAGAGGACGATTTTTTACATCTATCTCGTTAGCCAGGGCTAAATGGTGCAAGTCTGCTTCTATGTCCATTCGTAAACGAGCCAGTGCCGCATTAGGATCGATGGCCAAGAGTTCTGTGAGTCGTCGACTTTCGTCACTGCGCTCAGCGCGTTGCGTCCCCAAGCTATGGTCCGTCCCGGTTTTGGTTTCAGGAAGAAGTGCTGTTAATTCGTATTCGGACGGAAACCGAATAGTGTCTCGTTTTCTGGAAATTAGCGCTTGGAATAACTCCTGAAGGCTATTGACCGAGTTTGCGGTCAACATTCCTGCAATAATTATCAATATTTGTGTTACGCCTTCAACCATGTGAATAAACGAGACTGCCACTAAAATGCCGAGTGTGAGCCAGAGAGGCAGTAATGCTGCTAGTATTGGATTTATCACCCACGGTAAGGTGGGCGGGCTCATTTCCGATTCGACCTTTGATTTACTCATCTGATTTTCCTCCTAAGCGCAATACGGTTGCAATATTTTTTCGCACGTAACTTGGGGCTGCGTAAGAAAGACCTCCTCCTAACATAAACAGGCCTGGTACCACCAGAACAGGAGAAACCAGACAAAGTGTTAATCCAATTCCCATTGCTGCTGCAGACAGGGCTACCGTACTTTTGAGGCTTGTTCTTTCCACCCAATGCTTTTGCTTCTTTTCAAGGAGTTCTCCTTCAAACTTAGCCTCCAAGTATTTGCTTCCGGCGTCTTGCGCCAGTACGGTCGCGCGGAATTTCACTAATTCCTCGATCTCGTGGATGGGAGCGTTAGCAATCCTTTGGTCCACTGCTTGCAAAGCAAGTGAAGCCGTCCGCAGAGTCGGTTCCGATGACGCAGCACCAACAGCTAGTGTAGTGGACTGTAAATAACTATACATAAATCTCGACTTTCAAACCGAGATTTGGCAGAGTGGACGCATGTCCAAAACCCACCCC
>CAJCII010000016.1 GCA_903970335.1 Bacteroidota bacterium
CACCGCCGTGATCGCAACGAGTACCTTCCCCCCATGCTTCTCCGCCCATTCGGCCCGCTCCTCCGCGACCAGTCGGCGCAGTAACACGAACAACAAGGCGACATTCCCCGCATGGAGCACATTGCTGCCCAAGTGGTACCCAAACGCCGCCTTGCCCCAGATCGCCGCCATCAGCATCAGGTAAAGAAGTTGTCCCGGTCGGTCTCCCAGCAACAGGTTCATCCCCAACACCTTGAACGACAGCACGGCAGGAAGATTGGCCGGCGAAGTGATGAATCCTTCCTGAAGAATTTCGATCCGTGCGTCGTATACCAGCCCGGACCGGAGCGAGGGCCAGTAAACCAGGAACGCCAGTGCCGCCAACAAGGGCGGAAGTCCTATCTCGGTCAGCCATCTCGGGAAAGGCGACTTGGCCGGGAAATCCTTGGCGCGGATCGGCGGCGTAACCTCGTGCCTGCCCGCTCTCCTTTTCCGGTATCGTTTGGCCATAGGTCGTTCCGGAGAGGATGACCCATTTCCGGCACCGTTGAAGAAGATTCTGCCGGTTTCACAACTCCGGCGATAAACGGGAAAAAGATGTCAGCCCTGCAGGGCCACCTGTCGTTTCGTCGTTTTCAACCACTGCTTTTGTGATTTCGTCACATACTCGCGTTTGATCTGTTCGGCATCGAACTGCCGGAGCCGAATCATGACCCTTTCGAGCACATCCACCAACTCGTCCCGGCTCAGGCTCTCCACATCGATTCCGCTCACGGGCCAATCGCTCTTCGGCCGGAACACTTCGGATGAGCCCGCGGTTGTCTCAGGTTGATAAGATTCGAAATCGATCACAACAAGTTTAAGACGTTCCCCAGCGGGTGCCGGTCACCGGCTCTTTCTCGAAAAGGAGGAGTGGGCCCTATAGGATTCGAACCTATGGCCTCCTGATCCGTAGTCAGGCGCTCTAATCCGCTGAGCTAAGGGCCCTGGGGTGGAGATCGCCGCCGGGGCGTTTCTCGCTGGAAGGGTGACTGTACTCGTTTTTGGATGCGCGTAAAGAAATTAACTGCACCTCGGTGAAGACCGCTGCCCGGTTCGTCGACCTCCCGCCCTTGCGCAAATGCCGTCCATCGCCCATACTGCGTATCGTGCCCGCCTATCGCGTCGAACTGCATAGCCACTGCCAGGGTGACCCGGTCGATACCTACCTGAGCCATTCCCTGTTCGAGCACATCGACCAGGCGAAAAAGGTGGGCCTCGACGCCATCGCCGTAACCTGGCACCAACGCGTTTGCGCCAATCCCGAGGCCCTCGCCTACGCGCGCGAGCGCAATGTCCTCCTCATCCCCGGCATGGAGACGGATGTCGAGCATCGCCACCTCGTCGTGCTGAACCTCGCCGAGGGCGATCTGCCCGGCGAATCCACGTGGGACCAGGTCCGGGCCTTGCGCGCCCGCAAGCCGGAAGTGCTCGTCATCGCCCCGCATCCCTTCTATCCCCATCCCTGCTGCCTCGGCCAGAGCATGAACGCCAACGCCGACTGCATTGATGCCGTCGAGTGGTGCAAGCTCCACGTCCACTGGCTGCCCGGTCGCATCAACCCCAACCTCCAGGCCGAGCGTTGGGCCCATCGCCACGGCAAACCGATGATCGCCTGTTCCGATGCCCACACGCTCGCCACCATCGGACGCAACGCCAGCACGGTCGAGGCGGACGAACTCACTGCGGAGTCCATCTTCGCTGGCATCCGCGCCGGGCACATCTCCTTCCACCGCCACTCGCTCCGCGTGGCCCCCCTCGCCTACGAAACCACCAAGGCCCTCCTCTCCCAACCGCGCCACCTCGGACGCTGGGTCAAGCGCCGACTCGCCAACCTCGGCGCCAGGGCCTGATCCACATGCCCCCCCCCCTCCCGGTCCGCGATGCCGCCCTGCTCCTCCTCGGCCACGGCTCCACCCTCAACGCCGACTCCAGCGCCCCGACCTTTCAGCACGCCGACGAACTCCGCCGTCGCGGCCTCTTCGCCGAAGTGCATGTCGCCTTCTGGAAAGAGGAACCGAATTTCCGCCAGGCCCTGCGCCAGACCCAGCGCCGCCATGTCTACGTCGTTCCGAACTTCATCAGCTCCGGTTACTTCACCGAACAGGTCATCCCCCGTGAACTCGGGCTGAGCGGACCGGTCACCCACCTCGGCAGGCAGGACATCTTTTACTGCCAGCCCGTCGGCCTCCACCCGGTGATGAACGAGGCCCTCTTGCGTCGCGCCCAATCCGTCGTCGCCACCTCCGCCGAAACGATCTCCGCTCCCGCCCAAACCGCCTGCCTCTTCATCTGCGGCCACGGCACCTCCTTCAACGACAACTCGACCAAAATCATCTACGAACAGGCCGCCCTCATCCGCTCCCTCGGCCTCTATGCCGATTGCCAAGCCGTCCTCATGGAGCAGTCTCCCTTCGTCAAGGATTGGCGCACGCTAACCGACTGCCCAGATGTCGTCGTTGTCCCCTTCTTCATCTCCGACGGCCTCCACTCTTACGAAGACATCCCCGTCCTCCTCGGCCTCACCCACAACATCAAGGAGCAAGGCTTCGTCAATCCCCACCGCGAAAACGGCCGCCGCCTCTGGTACGCCACCGCCATCGGGACCGAACCCTTCCTTGCGGACACTATCCTCTCCCAAGTCGCCGAGTTCCAGGCCCGGTTCCCGGTGGAAACTCAGCCCGCGCCCTCGTCCGATTCCGCCACGACCATCGCCGACGAACTCGCCCGCTTCCTGGAGTTGACGCCGCCACCGTGGATGATCGGCGAGCTGGCCCTCCGCTGGAGCGAAGACCGGCGCTACGAGTTGCTCCAACATGCCGACCTTGCCCTGCCCGTTGCCGACTTGAACCCTGTCGATTCCGCCCACGACCTGCGCCAGCTCGCCCTCTGGGACAGCGACGGAAACTTCCGTCCCCTGCCCGCCGCACCGAACCTGCGCCGGGGCTGGGTCCACCGCGCCCGCGACTTGGCCGACCTGCGGCTCGCCCTCGATTACCTCTACCCGGCCGCGCTCGCCAACTGGACGCTCCGGCAACACGGCCTGCTCCCGGTCACCCCGTGGCGGGAGACCGCCGAGCGCCAGACCGGTCGCTTCCGCATCGTGCGGGAGCTTGGGGAGGAAGGGGTGCGGGAACTCGTGGCGACCCACTGCCAGCCCGGCTGCCTCAAGAACCGGCTCTGGACCCCGGACGCCCTGCCGCCTGCGACCCGCTCCGGCGAGATCCCCCTGCTCTGCCCGGAGGCCTGCAACTACCTCGTGGGCAAGGCGCGGGAGAAGCTCAAGGGGCCGGGGGAGGAATAGCGCCGGGGCAAGCCTGATTGGTAAGGGGAAAGAACTTGCGTAAGGAGATACACCATCGGTATTCTCATCGGCTATGAGCGGAATTGTCTCGACCATCACCTCCAAATGGCAGGTGACCATACCGGAAGACGTGCGGAAAGAATTGCCTTTCAAAATCGGTCAACGCATCGCCTGGGAAGTGGAGGACGGCAAGCTGGTCGGACGGAGCGTTCGTTCCATGCGCGAATTGGCCGGGTGCTTCCAATCCGACACCACATCCGCGAAAATCAAAGACCAGCGGAGCGATTTCTCCAACGCCGCGATGGCCCGACACAAACGCATCGCGCAGCAAAAGCCGTGAAAGCGTTTCTCCTCGATGCCAATGTGCTGGTGCGATTTTTGGTTCAGGACGATCCGAAACAGGGTATGGCCACGACGGCTTTATTCGAAAAGGCCGAACGGGGCGAGCTGGTGTTGCACCTCGATGCCCTGATCGTGGCCGAAACGGTCTATGTGCTCATGGGTCGCTATGGGCGGAACCGGTCCGAGGTGGCGAATGCCCTGCTCGCCATCGTCCTCAACGGGGGAATCGTGACCATGGAGGCAGCAACCGTGACCGATGCCCTGGAGCGGTTTGCGTTCTTTAACGTCGATTTTTCGGATGCCTGGCTGGCGGCGCGCGGGGCGCGACTGCGTTATCCGGTGGCCTCATTCGACCGGGACCTCGACAAATTCAAGGACATCCGGCGCTACGAGCCAACAGCGTAGCCAATGTCCGGCATCCGGGATGCGCGATTGATTCCGGTCGCGTCCCTGCCTATTTTAAGGCCATAATGAAAGATGTGTCGTTGCGCGCCGGTTCGCTCGTGGGGTGGTGCCTGCTCATCGCGGGGCTGGTCTTGGTAGGCCTGACAACCGCGTCGGCGAAACCGGCGAAGCTCCTCGACATCGCGGACACCGTGGCGGCGAATCCCATCCTGACCAAGTTCTCCACCTGCATCCAGGCTTCGGAGATGGCGACGTTTTTGAGCAGCCGCGGTCCGTTCACCGTCTTTGTGCCGACCGACTCCGCTTTCTCCCAGATGCCGCCGGGCACGCTCGACGCCCTACTCCGCCCGGAGAACAAGGCCCGTTTGCAGCATATCGTGCTGTTCCATCTGGTGAACGGAAAGAAGTACTCGGCGAAGGACCTGATGACGGCGACGATGCTCCTCTCCTGCGAAGGCAATCCGCTCGCGATCAAGAAGACCAAGCTCGGCACGCAACTGGTCCAAAAAGCGAAGATCATCCACGCGGACATCCGCTGCCTCAACGGGATCATCCATGAAATCGACACCGTCCTGTCGCCGCCGGAATCGGCCCTGCCGCCGCTGGTCACCGCTCCACCGCCTCCACCTCTCCAGCCTGTACCAACCGTGACGGCCCCGACCAATGCCCCGCCCGGAGATCCGGCGACTCCCACCCTCGATCCCAATACCATACCGGTCGCGCCGGTGGCACCGTCCGGCACCAACGGTGTCGTGGTTCCCTTGGGACCGAATTGAGCTGCCTGGCCAGTGTCCCGTGGCTGCCCTCGAGGGTGGGTGACAGGCGTGACGTGCCTGCCTGCCGAACCGCCCGGGCGCACCGAGCCAATCATATCCATATCGACAACCCGTCATTCTTGTAGCTTGTCGAAAAACGACTTCGGATTAAGCTGCCTCCAGTGACTCCCGTTTCTCCGTCCAGTCCCCTCCCCGCGCGCCAACCCGCCTCCCTTTTCATTCGCGGCGGACGCATCATCGATCCCGCCTCCGGTCGGGACGAAATCGGCGACCTCCTCATCCTCGACGGTCGCATCGCCGAAAGCACCGCGCGTCCCGCCGACTCCTCCGTGCCCATGATCGACGCCCGGGGACTCATCGTCGCGCCGGGGCTGATCGACATGCATGTCCATTTGCGGGAACCCGGCGGTAGCCAGAAGGAAACCATCGCCACCGGCACTCGCGCCGCAGCGGCAGGCGGCTTCACCAGCCTCCTCGCGATGCCGAACACCAATCCCCCCGCAGATGGCCCCCACACCATCGCCCTCATGAGCCAGCGCGCGCGGGAGACCGCCTGCGTCAACGTCTTCACCACCGGCTGCATCACCGTCGGGATGAAGGGTGAGCAGCTCGCACCCATCGGCTCGCTCTACAAAGCCGGTGTCGTCGCCATCACCGACGACGGCCACTGCGTCCAGAACAACGAGGTCATGCGCCGCGCCCTCGACTACGCCCGGATGTTCGACCTCCTCACGCTCGACCACTGCCAGGACTACAACCTCTCCGCCGGCGGCGTCATGCACGAGGGCTACTGGAGCACCGTGCTCGGTCTGCCGGGCTGGCCGCGTATCGCCGAGGACGTGATCGTCGCGCGGGACATCCTCCTCTCGGAACTGACCGGGGCGCGTATCCACGCCCAGCACATCTCCAGCGGCGATTCGGTCCGGCTGATTCGCGAGGCCAAGCGTCGGGGCGTCAAAATCTCCGCCGAGGCGATGCCGCACCACCTCGCTCTGACCGACGCCTCGGTCCAGCATTACGATACCAACTTCAAGATGAACCCGCCGCTGCGGGAGCGGGCCGACCAGGAGGCGCTGCTCGCCGGGTTGGCCGACGACACGATCGAGATCCTGGCCAGCGACCACGCCCCGCACGCCTCCTACGAGAAGGAGGTCGAGTTCGCGGAAGCGCCGTTCGGGATCGTGGGGCTGGAGACGGAGCTGGGCATCTTCATGAAGGTGCTGATCGAGGCGCGGGTGCTCGACTGGCCGCAGATGCTGGGGAAGCTGACGGTGAACCCGGCCCGGCTGCTCAACCTGGACCGGGGGACGCTGGCACCGGGGGCGGTGGGGGACGTGACGCTGATCCACCCCGGGTTGCCGTGGGTGGTGGAGGCGGGCCGGTTCCAGTCGCTGAGCCGGAACACGCCGTTCCACGGGTGGGAGCTGCCGGGGCGGGCGACCCATACCATTGTGGACGGACGGGTGGTCTGGAGCCTGGAGCGGGGGTTCGGGGGGTAGATTGGGGATTAAACGGCCTAAATGTGCTATTAAATTAGGTCAGACTGGGCATTGAGTGGAAGTCGTTTGAGGGGAAGCGGTTGCGGTGTTGACTTTTGGGGCGGCGGAGTTGCGACGGCAAATTCTGCGAAATCGCGGTGGGACAGGGGTATTTCTGGAGAGAGCCAGCCGTGTTACCGAGGAGTAGGCGAATTTTTTGCCACCCTGTCTTTTTTTCTTGATTGAAGCTCTCGGAAAATAAACGATTAAGTTGTGGCTGCTATTTCCAAGAAAGCTGTGGTGTGGGTCGCGGGGCTGAGCGGGAACAATATCGATGAAACGCTGGATGGTCTGTCGCAACGGATCACGGCAGCTTACGAGGCGAATAACATCGGGACCGCCTTTACGGTCACGGATCCGGTCGATTCGAGCTATATGTGCGGGGGAAAAATACCCGCGAAAATTTGCACGATTTCCCGGATAGACGCCAATCAAGGGAAAGTCCCGCTGATCGATATTGTGCATTACGATTGGGAGCAGGATTTTTTGGGCAAGGTCAACGCATTTTCGCTGGGGTGGAGGGCGGTGCTTTTTTGCCTGGTGCTGACGACGGGGTTCGGTCGATTGATTTTCAGCCGGGCCTTTCAGGACAAGAGCAAGATTGCGATGGAGCCGCGCGAGCAACTGCAGATGTTTGCGGCGATGATCTATCTGGGGATTATCGCGGCGGGGCTGGCCGCACTTTTGCAGGCGATTTTTTCGGCAACGGTATTCACTCCAGCGGCGCCGCCGGGTAATTCTGAAAAGTTACGGCAGACGCGCCCGGAGCTTCAACGGCGGGCACGACGCCACCCGGCACGCCAGCGCCCGGTGGTGTCCCCTCGCCGCCAACGCCACCGCCGAAGGCAGACGCAGCGGCGGAGAGTACGCTCTATCTCGATTGGGTAAAGGCGCATCATGCGATCGGGAGCCAGTTGAGACAATTTCGTTCCGGACTGAAAACGAAGATCGAAATCATACCCGGAGGACACCATTTCATCGAGTTTTTGACCGACGCAGGCGATGCGATTTCCTTGAGCTACACTCTGATCGCGTTGGTCCTTGGTTCGGCGATCTACTGGCTGCGTTTCGTCGCCGCCGCGCTGCTGGTGTCGTTCGCCATTTCCACGGGAAAGACGCGGGACTGGTTGAACACGGCGACGACCCAGATTGTGGCCCTGTATCTCTATATAAGTTGGAACTGGGAGGGAGATGTCATTACCGGCCGGTTACAAAATCTCGTGATCGGCCTATCGACAGACTACGACGAAATCGAGATCGTCGGGTACAGCATCGGGAGCATCTTTACGCTTAATTATATCTTTCCTCCGAGAGAGATCGCCGACGAGTCGCGAACCAAGATCAAGCGGATTACGACGATCGGCTGTCCGCACGATTTCATCAGCACGTTCTGGCCCGGATACTTTGGCTGCCGCTACGAGAAGACCACTCCCCCCATCGATTGGCTGAATATCTACTGCATGACGGATATCCTGGGTTCGAATTTCGAGAACCCGCATGGAGAGGGTCTGGGACTCAAGCAGGCGCGCGCGGGCAAATCCGACGAAGCCGACAAACCCGACATCCGTCCGTCACCCAACATCGAGTACGCTCCGCCAAGTATTAGTGGGACGAAAATCGGGGCTATTTCCGTGCAGAGCGGTACATCCCAGACACTCACCCGATTCCAGCAGGCGTTGCGGAATGTTTCGGATTTGGCGAATTCGATCATCTTTTTCGGTTTCAAGGCGCACTCGGTTTACTGGGGAGAGGTCTGGGAGGGGGAGACCAACTGTCTGGATTATTATTATACGTATTCGCTGGCGAAGAATGCGCCACCGCCGCCGCCAACTGCGCCCGGGCCGCTAAAGGAGGGATAAGTCGGAGGGACATCTGTCGTTTGTGAGCGGTGCGGACAGCAGGCACCCAAAATGATTTAAGCCAGTCGAAGACGGCGGCGACGAGGACAAAATTGAGAAAAGTGAGGGCGAGTTTTTCATAACGAGTGGAGACACGCTTATAGATTTTAATGCGCTGGAAGAAGTTTTCGATCCGATGACGCAGTCGA
>CAJCII010000017.1 GCA_903970335.1 Bacteroidota bacterium
ACCTCGATGAATTCGTGTTTCGCTTCAACCGGTGCAAGACTCCCATGGCCGCGTTCCAGACTTTGCTGGGGCTGGCCACCAGGAAAATTGCCTTGGGCTACGAGAAAATGACACTACGGGAGTCAACGGGATAAGCATATCCGACTATAATAAGGTGAGCCAATGGCTAACCAGTCTAGGATTTGAGATTACGCGTCAGGACAAGAACCATTTAGCGGTCTTTGCCCGCGGTAAAATCAGTCTGCTTCAGACTGCATTGCATACGAGCTTCGCCCGTGTCACATACGAAGGCGTCGAATATACGTCGGCTGTCACTGCGCCCAACGTGCCAACAACGCTGTCTCCGCTTTTGGTGGGCATTAATGGACTGCAACCGCATATTCGTATGCACAAGAATTTGACGATGAGACCGAGTTCATTGACCGGGACAAATCCTCCCTATCTTCCGAGCCAAATCGCGCAAGCTTACAACGCGAATGGATTGTACAGTTCCAATGTAACGGGTGCAGGTCAAACGATCGCGATTGCGATCGATACTTTCCCAAATTCAAGCGATCTCGTCTCCTTCTGGCAAACGTACGGAATCAGCCAATCCATCAACAATATCAGTTTTATACAAGTGGTACCGGGTACGTTGCCTGCGCCTTCAGGAGAGGAAACGTTGGATGCGGAATGGAGCAGTTCCATCGCGCCGGGGGTGAAGGTCCGGCTTTATGCGTCTCAATCCTATGGGTTCTCCAATCTCGACGAGGTTTACCAGCAAATTTATACCGATGTGACAAACCATCCCGAATATGGAATCCACCAGATGTCCATGAGCTATGGCTTGGGAGAGACCTATACAACGGACAGTCAGGTTCAGACCGACGATCAATATTTTCTAGAGCTGGCGAGCGCGGGGGTGACCTTGTTTGCCTCGACCGGCGATGGGGGTTCGACCCCAGGACCGAACGGGGGCGGGGATGTGAGCGGACCGCTTCAGGTATATACGCCGGCGAGCGATCCTAATGTGACGGCCGTCGGTGGCACTTCGCTTTACCTTAATTCGGACGGAAGCGTGAACAGCGAAACCGTCTGGAATTCATCATCCGTCTTTGGCAGCACGAACACCTCCGCCACCGGAGGTGGCCAGAGCATTTATTTCAACCGGCCCTATTGGCAGAGCGGGACTGGCGTGCCAGCCGGAACAGCCCGTCTGGTACCGGATGTTTCGAGTGCGGCGGATCCGAGTACAGGAGCTGTTCTCATTTTCAACGGAACCCAGTATACGATTGGGGGCACAAGTTGGAGCACCCCAACATGGGCCGGTTTTTGCGCCTTGATCAATCAAGGCCGTGCGAATGCCAGCCTGTCCTCGATCGGATTGCTTGGGCCTGAAATCTATCCCCAGATCGGCACCTCCAATTTTCGCGACATTACCGTCGGAAATAATGCGACGGCCAACAGTGGCGGCCTTTACAGCGCAACGGTGGGATACGATATGGCATCGGGTATTGGCGTGCCGAATGTGCAGACCCTGGCACAAACACTTTTGTCGCTCGGCACAGCCCCATCCTTCGGAAATGGTCCTCCAACTCCAACGGCGACGATCGGTGTCGGCTACTCGTTTACTTATATTGGCAACGGCAGCCCCTTGCCGGTATTCAGCCTTGTCTCGGGTAATTTACCGACCGGACTGACCTTGAGTACAGCGGGGGTGATTTCCGGCACACCCACCCAGGTAGGTTTGTTTACCGGTACGATACAAGCCAGCAATGGAATAGGCTCGGCAGCCACACAGAATTTCAGCATAACGGTTGAGCAACCCCCGGCCATTACCAATGGTCCACCTCCTTCTCCGGCTACGGCCTATGCCCCCTATAGCTTCACCTATACGGCCACCGGCAGCCCCGCGCCTGCTTTCAGCCTCACCTCAGGTAATCTGCCGACGGGACTGACCCTGAGTGCAAACGGTGTTCTCGCGGGAACGCCGACTCAAGCAGGCTCTTTTAGCGGGACGGTTACCGCCAGCAATGGCGTGAACCCGAGCGCGAGTCAGACCTTTACCATCAACGTCCAAGCCTTGACCGCCCCGGCCTTTACGAATGCAACTTTATCGACCATCACCGCCATCAATGGATCGCTAAACTTTACCTATACCGCCGCAGGATACCCAGCGCCAACCTTCAACCTGACTGCCGGCGCTCTCCCTCCCGGCACGAGTCTATCGTCATCCGGAGTAGTTTCCGGAGCCCCAACGCAAACGGGCACTTATACTGGTACCGTTACCGCCAGTAACGGAGTCAGTCCGGTTGCCACGCAAAACTTCACGATTGTCGTCGTAAACTTCATTCAGCAGTACTCGGTTCTCCATAATTTTGGAGATGGCTCGGTAACCAATGACGGAACCGAACCAGAATGCGCGCTCGTTCAGGGAGCCGACGGGAACTTCTACGGAACAACCGCTTTCTCCGGCTCCACTTTTAGAGGAACTGCCTTCAAAATAACGCCACAAGGGACGGAGACGACTCTGTATAACTTTAGCGTTTATAGCGGCGGATTCGAACCCGCGGCTGGCTTGTTGCTGGGGAGCGATGGAAATTTCTATGGCACAGCCCCTTTCGGCGGGACAGGGATGACTGCCAAAGGGACCGTTTATATGATGACACCGCAGGGAGTGGTGACGGAACTGCATACCTTCGGCGATGGGAGTGTCACAAACGACGGCAACAACCCCATGGCTCCTCTCATTCAGGGTTCCGATGGAAATTTTTATGGCACTACTTCCCAAGGCGGGTCTACCACTGTCAGCGGCAAACCATTCAGTAGTAAAGGCACTATTTTTAAGATGACGTCTCAGGGTACGGAGACAATCCTTCACAATTTCGGCGATGGCAGTGTCGCAAATGATGGGATCGGCCCAGTTGCGGCCCTGGTCCAAGGTTCCGATGGAAATTTCTATGGTACAACTCCCTATGGCGGATCTGGATCAACTGTCATTGGTTCTCCCTATTCAGGCGATGGTACCATTTTCAAAATGACGCCTCAAGGAGTGGTGACTATTCTACACAACTTCGACGATGGCAGTGTGACAAACGATGGTTGCTTTCCGAATTGTGCTTTGGTTCTAGGTTCGGACGGAAATTTTTATGGGACGACTAAAAGTGGTGGTGGCTCGGTTGGTAATGGCACCGTATTCAAGGTTACGCCACAGGGAGCGGTCACCATTTTGCATTACTTCATGGATGGGAGTGTCAACAATGATGGCGGTGGCCCAGAGGCTGGCCTCATCTTGGGAAACGATGGGAATTTTTATGGGACGACTACCGTTGGCGGGTCGTCTGCCAATAAGGGGGCAATATTCAGAATGACCCCACAGGGGGCCGTGACGATTTTGCACGGTTTTACCGGCGTTCCCAACGATGGAATCTCACCCGCAGCATCATTGGTGCAGGGGTCGGATGGAAGCTTTTATGGAACGACTCCCACTGGAGGTACAGGTCCCCAAAACACGTTTGGCGGTGTCGCGTTTAAGCTCACTCTCGCAACGGTGCCCCCTGTTTTCACCAGCGCGACGAGCACGACATTTACCGTAGGAGAGGCGGGCAATTTTACGGTGACGGCACTCGGCATCCCCTCGCCGACATTTAGCGCGAGCGGTTTGCCGACCTGGGCCAGCTTCAACCCGACGACAGGGGTGATCAGCGGTACCCCGCCGAATACGAACGGCACGCCCATTACGATTACGCTAACAGCCAGCAACGGGGTCAGTCCCAACGCGACGCAAAATTTAACGATCAATCTTGCCACCATTACCGAAGCCCAATCGCCCGTTTTCACCAGCGCTCCTCCCCCGACAACGGCCCCAATCGGCAGCAGCTACAGCTTTAACTTTACCGCAACCGGCTCTCCGGCCCCCACCTTCTCCCTGAGTTCCGGCACGCTTCCACCGGGACTGACACTGTACTCAACCGGTCTGCTTTCGGGAACCCCGACTCAGAGCGGCGCCTATTCCGGTACCGTGACGGCGAGCAACGGCGACGGTACCGGCGTGACGCAAAACTTCACAATTACCATCACGGACACTGACACACCCACGATGCCTTTTTCTGGCTTAGTCATTCTGGCCGTCGCGCTTATGATAACAGCTATCAAGTTTTTTCCCAGGTCGTCGATTGGTTCAAGTGCGAATGGTCGTGAAGACTAGTCGATGACGATGGCGATGGGCATGGCGCGGTCGATGGCGAGTGGAAAGATGGCGGGAAATATTCAAAAAAGGAGATTGCCGGAGGAGGGGGAGAGGTGTAGTCAGGCTGAAGGGCTAAATTTTCTGAAAATAATGCTTGTACGTTTGTATAACGTCAGGTAGACAGGGTGCACTATGGCTGCAAAAACCGAGGCAAAAGCGACCGAAACGAAGAGCGAAGCGAAACCCGAGAGCAAGGCGCAGACGGCGCGGGACAAGAACCTGGAGTTGGCGATCCAGGCGATCGCGAAGGAGTACGGGGAGGGTTCGATCATGCGGCTGGGGGATGCGCACTCGAAGCTGAGCGTGGAGGTGATTCCGACGGGGTCGATTGCGATCGATACGGCGCTGGGGGTGGGGGGCTTTCCGCGGGGGCGGATCATCGAGATTTTTGGGCCGGAATCGTCGGGGAAGACGACGCTGACGCTGACGGTGATCGCGCAGGCGCAGCGGCTGGGTGGCGTGGCGGCGTTTATCGACGTGGAACATGCGCTGGACCCGGCCTATGCGCGGAAGCTGGGGGTGAACATGAACGAGTTGCTGGTTTCGCAGCCCGATTCGGGGGAAGAAGCGCTGACGATCGCGGAGACGCTGATCAAGTCGAACGCGGTGGATGTGGTGGTGCTGGATTCGGTGGCCGCGCTGATCACGAAGGCGGAACTGGAGGGGCAGATGGGCGATGTGACGATGGGCGCACAGGCCCGGCTGATGAGCCAGGCGATGCGGAAGCTGACGGCATTCATCAGCAAGTCGAAAACGTGCGCGATTTTTACCAACCAGATTCGCGAGAAGATCGGGGTGATGTTTGGCAATCCCGAGACGACGCCGGGCGGGAAGGCGCTGAAGTTTTATTCCTCGGTGCGCATCGATATCCGGCGCATTGCGGCGATCAAGACGCCGGACGGTACGGTGCTGGGCAACCGGACGAAGGTCAAAATTGTGAAGAACAAGGTGGCACCGCCGTTCCGCGAGGCGGAGTTCGATATCATGTACAACGAGGGGATTTCGCGCGAGGGATCGTTGCTGGACCTGGCCATCGAGCTGAATGCGATCGAGAAGAAGGGGGCGTGGCTCTACTTCGAAGGGGTGCAGGTCGCGCAGGGGCGCGATGCGGCCAAGGAAGAGCTGAAGCGGAACCGGGAGCTTTACGGAAAGATCGAGAAGGCGACGTTGAAAAAGCTGAGCAGCGTCGATGCGCCGGAGAGCATTGGGGTGACGGTTGCGCCCTGATTACGCGGCGCTCGTTCCCCAGAGCACGGGGCGTTCCGCCGCGAGGTAGAGCATGTCGCGCTTGACCTCGAACATGAGGCGCTCGGCTTCCCACGGGCCCGTGGCCTCGACGGCAATCATGATGGCTGCGGGGGTGGCCGTCGCCTGGATGCGCTGGATTTTGCCGGTATGGGTGCGGTCGAGCGCATCGGCGAGGCGGAGGATGCCGCCGAGGACCATTACGCGACGTTGCGTCGCAGGGGGCAGGGCGTGGAAATCGGCGTGCTCGGGCCGCGGAGATGTTTTGCGGTGATAGCGGGCGACCAGCGCCACGAGCACCACTTCGTCCGGCTTCAGGGCCTTCCAAGGGTGGGCCTTGATCAGTTGCTCGGACCATTTGTGGTGTCCTTTCCCGTCCGGCGTTTGGGACCAACCGATGTCGTGGAGCAGGGCGGCGCTCTGAAGCAGTTCGCGTTCGCGCTGTCCGAAGCCGTGCCAATCGGTCAACCCGTCGAAAATCTGCAAGGCGAGCATGGCGACATGGTCGGTGTGGCTGGGCTCCTCGTCGTAACGGGCGCGCAGGGCCAGCGATTCGTCGAGCAGGAAGGTCATGGTTCTGAGCATGTGAAAGGACGTTACAACAAGTTGGCGCGGCCCGGCAACATCCGGTTCGATTCCGTTTCCCGCATTAGTGCCGTGAGCACGCCGTAACGCAAACCGCGGGTGCTGACGTAAAGTCGTTTCGCCCCGAGGAATTCCATCGTCGCCAACACGACCGCCGTGCCGGGAATAATCAGGTCCGCCCGCTTGGCCGGGAGACCGGGAATGGCCCGGAGTTTGTGCAGGGTCAGCCCGGTAAAGCGGTCCATCAAGGCACGCACCTGGGCGAGGGTCAGCGAAGCGTGATCGATCTTGTGCGGATCGAACTCGTCGAGTCCCTTCTCGATGGCGACGAGGCAGGTGATGGTTCCCCCGGTACCGACAAGGCGGCGATCGCCCAAGGAATAATGGGCGAGCGGAGGGGAAATTTGTGCGCAAATCGTTTCGACGAGCAGCGCCGCCGTGTCGGGCACCACCGGGTAGGCGTGAAGGAACCGCTCGCGCAGTCGGACGGCACCGAGCGGCAGGCTGATCCGCCTTTCCATTTTGCCGTGATGGCCTTGAACCCATTCGGCGCTGCCGCCGCCGATGTCCAGGATGAAAACGTCCCGCCCGCGCCAGTGGTGGTCGGCGGTCACGCCGGTGAAGATGGTCGAGGCCTCCTCGGTGCCGGAGAGGAGCCGGACGGGAAAGCCGAGCACTTCCTTGGCGGCTTTGAGGAAGGCCCGGCGGTTGCGGCTGTCCCGCACTGCGCTTGTGGCCACGGCGCGGAAATGCTCCACGCCGAGTTCCGTCGCATAGCTGCGAAGTTTCCGCAGAGCGTCGAGGGTGCGGGCGATCGCCTCCGGGCGCAGTTCGCAGGTATCGATGAGGTGCTCCGCCAGCCGGGTGCCGATGCTTTCCTCCCGCAGGACGCGCAGGTGCCCGGCCCGCGTTTCCGCCGCGAGGAACTTGATCGAATTACTGCCGAGATCGAAGACGGCGTAGCGCATGGCGGTGAGGGGAGGGGACGGGGAAATCGCGCGGGCGGCAATTTACCATCGCTCGATCGTCGACTGCAATTCCCCGATGAGCGCGTCGATCCGTTTCAGGTCCTTGCGCCGGCCCCGTTCCGGGTCGATCTGCAACCGGGCGATGCATTCGAGAAGATCGCGCAGGTCCTTGAGTTCTCCCCGGTTGAAGCCGGCTCCCGCCTGCTTTTTTTCCAGCGTGCGAGTCAGATCGCCGATCTCGCGGTGCAGCCGCGCCAGGTAATTGCGGGCCACCTCGTCGAGCAGGCCGTTGATGAGCAGAAGCTGTTGCCGGGCCACGGTGCCGAGTGCGGTGGGCGGGGACGGTTTCCGGTCGGGCTGCTTTTTTAGGGCGGGCATAGGCGCAATTTATCAGGCCAGATTCGCGACAAAGAGGCCATTCAAATCTCGTGACAAGAATGTGCCGCCTGCGTCATTCTCGTAATCACTATGGAGATGGATGCCACTGAATTAAAGACCGAGCGGGGACCGCAGGAAGAAGAAGTGAAACAGTTTTCCGTCTTTATGGAGAACAAGGTCGGGCGTCTGCTCGATATCGTGAAGATGTTTTCCCAGGCCAGTATTCATGTCGTCGCGCTGAGCATTCTCGACACGGCCGACGCCGCCATCGTCCGCCTCGTCACCGACGACCCCGACCGGGCCCGCCTGCTTTTCCAGGAGCACGCTCTTGCCTTTACCGAAGTGCCGCTCGTCGTGGTCGAGCTCTCCAGCAGCGCCGCCGATCTCAAGGCCGTCCTCTCCGCCTTGCTCCAGGCCGAGTGCAACATCCACTCCGCCTACTCCCTGCTCACCCGCCCGCGGGGCAAGGCGGCGCTCGCTCTTCATGTTGAGGATCGCGAATGCGCCACCGCCGTGCTCCAGGCCAACTCGTTCAAGATTCTGACGCAGCGGGATATTAGTCGGTAGAAATCACCCTCTCTCTCCGCCCAAGCGGACGTCAATTTTCCGCATTAAGAGGACAAGTCCTTGAAGGCCTTTTCGATGGCGGCACGAGTCTCTCCGGTGCGCTTCTGAATCCGACCGAGCAATTCGTCGTGCTGGCCATCGACGAAGTGAAGATCGTCGTTCGTGAGGCTGGCCCACTTCTGTTTGAGCTTCCCTTTGATGATGTTCCAGTCGCCTTTGATTTCCAGTGTGTTCATGCGACAATGGTACGCCCTGACTTCATCGACGACGATGGGGTGTATACCCCATTGGGACCGAGCCTGCTCCCCGGTTAGTCTGTGGTACAGAAATGAAAAACTGCCCATGACCGCGGAGATACCTGCCGATGCGAGCGGAGACATCCATGCCCGGGTCGTCGGTCACGAGCCGTCGCGCCCGGATGCGAGTTCGCCACAGGTCGATGCCTGGCAGCGGTTCGGAAGCAGGCGCAGGCGCATCGTCGTCGAATCCCTTCTCCTCGGGTTGACGCTGGTTTTGGCGACCGTCTGGTTTTCCGCTCCCTATGTCGCACGCGACTATATTAACCGCGGGCTTGCCGGCCTGCCCGATTATACGGGGCGCGTGGAGTGGGTCCGCATCCATCCCTGGAGCGCCCGCTTCGATCTTTACGACACCCATCTCGACAAGCGGACCGGGAAAATCCCCGTTCATTTCTATTATTCGCCACGCACGACCATTTCCCTGCAATGGTCGGAAATTTTTCACGGGGTCGAGCGCGCCTCGGTCGTCGCTTATCATCCGATCATGAACCTGGTAACGGGGTCCAATGCAGGGGACAGTCAGCTCGCCATCAGCACGGTCTGGCTCGAGGCGATCAAGAAGCTCATTCCGTGGCGCGTGAATCAGGTGCGGATTCACCAGGGCGAGGTTCATTTCCTGGATTTTCACGCCGATCCGCACGTCGATTTGGAAATCACCGAGGTGGAAGTAGCCGCCGATAACATCACCAACAGCAAGAAGCTGAAAGTTCCGTTGCCGGCGACGGTGAAGATTACGGGCCGACCTTTAACGACCGGAACATTGGAAATGAATCTGGCGGTCGATTTCGACCAGCACTTCGCAACCTTCACGCAAAACCTGACCATCCAGCATGTGCCCGCCGTCGGGGCCAATACCGCCCTGCAAAAATACCTGAAAGTGCGGGTCAAGAGCGGCGAAATCGCCCTTTACAGCGAGGTGGCCGGCGACAAGGGGATGTATCATGGCTACGTGAAGCCGTTTTTTTATCGGCTGGAGTTCGAACCCAAGCCCTCCGACGAAGGCAACCCCGGGGCCATTTGGTCGGGCATTTTGAACACCGCCAAGGGACTTTTTGAAAACGACAAACAGGTCATCGCCACGCAAAGCGACGTCTCGGGACGGCTGGACCAACCCCAAGTCGATGCCCTCAGCGTCATGAGCGGTGTGCTGTGGAATGCCTATATCGAGGCCCTGCGTCCCGGTTTCGATCCGCTGCATCCTCCGTCGAATCCCGCCGTCGCACCTGCCGCGCCGTCGTCCGTGCCGCTTGCCCAGGGAACGGCCCCGCCTCCTCCAATCGTAAAAAATAAATAACCACCCAAATCCCATGACCCTGATCCTGATTATTGTCGTTCTTGTTCTTCTCTGTGGCGGCGGCGGATATGCCTGGCGAGGCCATGCCGGTGGCGGCGGCGGTCTCGGCCTTGTGCTGGTGATCCTGCTCGTCCTCTATTTGCTGGGCTATCTTTGACCGCCTCAGCGGTCTGGGTATGCTGTTCGGGCCGGGGGACCTCCGATTTTTTGCTCGTTACCTCTCGAATCGCCTCGCTAGGATTCGTTCATGTACAAGCATGTCCTCGTCACCGGCGGTGCCGGCTTCATCGGCTCGAACCTCGTCCATGAACTCGCTCACCGCTTCCCCGATGCCGAACTGACCGTCGTCGACGATTTCCGCTC
>CAJCII010000018.1 GCA_903970335.1 Bacteroidota bacterium
ACCTCGATGAATTCGTGTTTCGCTTCAACCGGTGCAAGACTCCCATGGCCGCGTTCCAGACTTTGCTGGGGCTGGCCACCAGGAAAATTGCCTTGGGCTACGAGAAAATGACACTACGGGAGTCAACGGGATAAGCATATCAGGCTAAAAGGTAAAAGAGTGACCAGCGGAACAATAGCCGCCGTTAATATCATAGGTAAAAGGGACTTCATTTCCCCTCCGCCACGATAGCCGCTTGAATGGCAGTTTTAGCCGAGATCACCGGTGCCATTGTCATGCACAAACAATACTAAACCCAGTCAACGACGGGTCAAGATCGAGAGAACCAACTATATTTTGATCTGAAAGTAATCGCGTCGATTGATCTTGGAAAGTGCGCTCAATATCTCAGGCGCGAGGGACTTCACGACCGAAAGCGTATTCGTTGGCAGTTCGATAATCGCAATGTTCCGCCCGGTTAAGTTCTGCTGATAGCGCAAATTCTGATCGGCGGTTACAAATACGTCAAAGGTTGTATCGGCCAAAGTCAGTAGATCGCCATTCTTGCGCCCCGACCAACCAGCCTCCTGAACAGTTTGAACCGAATGTCCGGCCAGCGCCCTTTTCAAATAATGGGGCAGGCACTCATCAATGAGGACTTTCACTGGTGACAGGCTAGGTCAACCAAGCTCGCTCCGCCAGCTTCGAGCATCGCAACCGCATCCGCCCGAGTAACCGAAGGAAAATTCTCCAGAAACTCATTCAGGCTGCAGCCATCCGCCAGATAATCGAAAACCGTGCGCACCGGAACGCGCGTCCCGGAGAAAACGGGGGTGCCTCCCAGAATTTCCGGGTCGATGGTAATCGGGAGGGACTTAAGTTGCGCCATGGTCACGTTTGCACTCTAAATCATCTCTCCTCCGGGTCAATCACCCGCGGAAACGACAAAATCGCGTTGCACTGCGCTTTTTCTTGTCTTAGCTAGGAGGTACCATGAGCGCGCTTACCTCGTCCCCGGCCTGGAAAAACCTGCAAGACCACTACGATGTCCAGAAGGACGTGCAGATGCGCGATCTCTTCGCGCAGGACCCGGACCGGTTCAAGAAATTCTCGCTCGAATTCGAGGGGCTGCTCCTCGATTTCTCCAAGAACCGGATCACCGACGAGACCCTGAAGCTCCTCTACGCGCTGGCCGTGGAGCGGGACGTGTCCGGCTGGGCGAAGAAGATGTTCACCGGCGAGAAGATCAATCTCACCGAGAACCGCGCCGTGCTCCACATCGCGCTGCGCAACCGCACGAACCGCCCCATTCTCGTCGATGGCAAGGACGTGATGCCCGAGGTCAACGCCGTGCTGCACCACATGGGCACATTCTCCAACGCGGTCCGCTCCGGCGAATGGCGGGGTTACACCGGCAAGGCGATCACCGACTTCGTCAACATCGGCATCGGCGGCTCCGATCTCGGCCCTGTCATGGTCACCGAGGCGCTCAAATCGTACGCGGACGGCCCGAAGGCCCATTTCGTCTCCAATGTCGATGGCACCCATATCGCCGAGACGCTGAAAAACCTCTCGCCCGAAACGACCCTCTTCATTGTCGCCTCGAAGACCTTCACCACGCAGGAAACGCTGACCAACGCCCACTCGGCGCGGGACTGGTTCCTGGCCGCCGCGAAGGACGAAACCGCCATCGCGAAGCATTTCGTCGCGCTCTCGACCAACGAGAAAGACGTGCGCAAGTTCGGCATCGACCCGGCCAACATGTTCGGATTCTGGGACTGGGTCGGCGGTCGCTACTCGCTCTGGAGTGCGATCGGTCTGCCCATCGTGCTGAGCATCGGTTACGAGAACTTTATCGAGCTGCTCGAAGGCGCGCACGCCGTGGACGAGCATTTCCTCAACACCCCGCCCGAGAAAAACCTGCCCCTCACGCTCGGGTTGCTCGGCGTCTGGTACAACAATTTCTTCGGCGCGCGCACCCATGCCATCCTCCCCTACGACCAATACATGCACCGCTTCCCCGCCTACTTCCAGCAGGGCGACATGGAGAGCAATGGCAAGGGCGTTACGCGCGAGGGCGAGAAGCTCGCCACGGCCAGCGGCCCGGTGATCTGGGGCGAACCGGGCACGAACGGTCAGCACGCCTTCTATCAGTTGATCCACCAGGGCACGCAACTGGTTCCCGCCGATTTCATCGCGCCGATCGCGACGCACAATCCGCTGGGCGAGCATCACTTGATCCTGCTCTCGAATTTCTTCGCGCAGACGGAGGCGTTGATGAAGGGCAAGACGGCCGACGAGGTTCGTGCCGAATTGGTGAAAGACGGTCTCACGGGCGAAGCGCTGGAGAAACTCATCCCGCACAAGGTCTTCACCGGCAACCGCCCGACCAACTCGATTCTCTTTGCGAACCTGACGCCGAAAACGCTCGGCATCCTGATCGCCCTCTATGAGCACAAGATTTTCACCCAGGGCATTATCTGGAACATCAACTCGTTCGACCAATGGGGCGTCGAGCTCGGCAAGCAACTCGCCAAGGCGATCCTGCCCGAGTTGCAAAAGCCCGGCACGGTGACCAGCCACGACAGCTCGACCAACGGGCTGATCAACCGGTTCAAGGAATACCGGGAAGCGCACAGCCTTGATATGCGATGAACTCGTCGGGCTTTGACCCCGCCGGTCATGCGCGGGAACTCGAGGATGTTGCGCGTGCGTCTGGGTGGACGGTTCGCTACCTGTCGCCCTGCGCGAGTGGTCCCAGACCCTGGCTCAATCGCGCCGCTCTCAGCGGCCCCGCTGCGCCGCACCTCTATCTGTCCACCGGCATCCACGGGGACGAAATCGCCGGTCCTGTCGCCATACTGGAAATGCTCCGCGATCCCGATTTTTTCGCGGGCGTCCACGCCACGATTTTCCCCCTGCTCAATCCCGACGGCCTTGCCCTCGGAACTCGCGGCAACGCGGCGGGCATCGACCTCAACCGCGATTATCGCAATCCCAAATCGGCGGAAATCGCCAGCCACATCAAGACACTGAAAACGCTGGGACGATTCGATGCCGCCATGATGCTGCACGAGGACTACGAGGGCATCGGCGCTTATCTCTACGAATTGAACGAAGCGCTTCCGCCCACGCTCGGAGGCGAAATCATTGCCAGCATGGGACGCCATGTACCGGTCGATCTGCGCCCGGTCATCGAGGAGGTGCCCGCTCGTGGCGGGGTGCTCTCGCGCAAGGAACTGATCGCCAAATTCGGCCCGATCGAGGACCGTCCCGACTGGCCCGAAGCGATCTATCTCAGCCTGCATCACACCCGTGTCGGCTACACCACGGAAACACCGAAGCCCTTTCCGCTGGAGGAGCGGGTGAGGGCACAAATCGCCGCTGTAAAGACGTTATTGCACTTTTTCTGAAACATGCTTAAACTGCATTAATGGAGATTAAAGCTGAGTATAGAAGCCCAAAAGAATCAGTGGCGTTAAGCTCTGCGCAGCTTACCGATCTCCCTTCTTTTCCCGCCAACGGCAAGAACGTTGTCGATGCCATTTTGTTTCTCGATAGCGTCACGACTCTTTTACCCGAAAGCGTGAATTCCTTTTTGCTGGGTTTTCGCCCACTCGTGATCTCCCTCGATGGCGACGACAATCCCCACATTTTAAGCGAACACGATTGCGATTTGATGAGCCACGATCTTCGGCATTACTCGACGCCGACCTTGGCGCTGTTGGCCCTCATGGCGTGGATGAACTCTGTCGTCAACACATGCCATTATTATCTCGATGGCTGCGTGGAAAAGAAACCATCGCTCGGATTAAAGCAACTCACTTCGCTCTTTTTTTACGCCCGAATTCTTCGCGACTGTAAACGTTTCATCGATGCGGCTGCGCGACATCGCTATGGCGTTAGCCTTCATTTCGTCTAGTATGCGACATGCCCGCAATTCGCAACGTGATCCTCGATTGGTCCGGCACGCTCGTCGATGATTTCAATCCGGTCTTGGAAGCCAGCAACGAAATCTTCAAGCAACACGGTAAGGCCCCGTTCACGGTCGAGGAATTCCGGGAAAAGTTCTTCCTCCCGTTCCCCGAGTTCTACAAGCAGTATCTGCCCGAGTTGGCGCTGCCCGAGTTGGACCACCATTACCATACCGCGTTCAAGCTGCTGCAAACCGGCATCGCGCCGCTGCCGCACGCGATCGATTTTCTCGAGTACCTCCGCGAGCGCAAGCTGCCGACCTTTCTGCTCAGCACCATCCACCGGGAACATTTCGAGGCCCAGGGCGGACGACTCGGCGTGAAGCACTACTTCCAGCAAGCCTACGTGCAGGCGCTGGATAAACGCAAAGTCATCCTCCACCTGCTGGCCGAACACGATCTCGACGCCTCCGAGACGATCTTCATCGGCGACATGGTGCACGATATCGAAACGGCGCAACACGCCGGCGTGCTGAGCTGCGCCGTGTTGACCGGCTACGACTCGCTCGCGAAACTCAAGAGCGCCAACCCCGACCTCCTTTTCCGCAATTTGCGCGAAGTGCGCGATTTCCTGGAGCGACATCGCGGCGTGCCGTCCCACCCCCCGGTGGCCACCGTCGGCGCGCTGATCTCCAATGCCCAGGGCGAGGTGCTCATGATCCAGACGCACAAGTGGAGTCACAAATGGGGCATCCCCGGCGGCAAGATCAAGCCGCTCGAGCGCTCGGAAGACGCCCTGCGCCGGGAGATAATCGAGGAAACCGGGCTGAAGCTCGGCGACATACGCTTCGAGTTGCTGCAGGACTGCATCGAACCGCCCGAGTTTTACAAAAAGGCCCACTTCCTCCTGCTCAACTACACCGCCACCGCGCTCGGGTCGGAAGTCGTCCTCAACGACGAAGCGGAGAATCATCGCTGGCTCTCGCTCGACGAGGCCGCCAAGCTGGACTTGAACGGCCCGACCCGAACCTTGCTCGACCATGTCCGATCTCATCCGCGTCCTTGATCTGGAGGTCTACGCGCATCTCGGCGTCCCCGACGCTGAGCGTGCCCATGCGCAACGACTGCTGATTTCCCTCGAGATGGCCGTGGAGGGTTTTGGCCCCGCTGCCGCTGCGGACGAGGTGGCGCTGACGGTCGATTATTTTTCTGTCGTTCAGCGCGTCAAGGCGATGGCCACCGCGCGCCCGCGCAAATTACTGGAAACGCTGGCCGAGGAAATCGCGACCGATTTGCTGGGTAGCTTCCCGATCCAAAAGCTCAACCTGGAAATTAAGAAATTCATCCTGCCCGATACGCGTTTTGTCTCCGTGGTCATCGAGAGGACGTGATTCGCGCCGACTTTTTGGACAGTAACTTGCGCTAAAGCTCGATGGCCTCTCCCGGTGCCGGAATCACCACTTTCATGCCGGGTGCCTGCACTGCCAGTTCCTGTTGAAACCAGGCCAGTGCCGGTGGATCGCCATGCACGAGCACACAGACCCGTGGCTTCACCTCAAGGATATACCGCAGCAAATCCTCCCGTTGCGCGTGCGCGGTGAAATCGAAATACTCCACGCGACAGCGCACCGGTTGGGCTCCATACGCCGCATTCAGCGTTACCGAATCGCCCGGTTTCGTCGCGCGCAGCAGCCCGGCGGGCGACTCCGGATCGCAATAGCCGACAAAAAAGATGCTGTGCCGGTCGTGGGCCAGAAATTCCTGGGCAAAGATATTGGAGAGCGTGTGCTCCGTCATCATGCCCGAGGAAATAAGATAAATATGACCTTTCTTCGCGGTAAAGTCGCGGGTGCGGCGTCCGTCCATTACCTGTGGCGCGATGTCGTCCAGCAGGTTGAGCTTGGGATATTTTCGGCGGGTGCGGCCAGCCAGTCGGTCGTAGATTTCGCTGAAGGAGCGGCCCAGGCCGCCGATGTAGATGGGGGTCTGGGGCAGGCGACGGCTCTTCTGGAGAAAATGGAGTTGCGCCAGTAATTCCTGGGTCTTCCCCATGGCGAAGACCGGCATGAGCACTGCGCCGCCCTTGGCAAAGGTCTCTTCCATGGCCAGCGCCATCCGCTCGACCACAGCCTCCCGCGTAAAGCCCTCCGGCTTTGGCTGCGCTCCCCGTGTCGTCTCGGTGATGAGGACATCGATCTTCTCTCGCGGAAATTCCGCCGCCCGCATCAGCGTCTGGTCGGCAAAGTTCACGTCGCCGGTATAAAAAATCGTCCTCCCGCGATGCGTCAGCGCCGTTCCCACGGAACCGAGAATATGTCCGGCATCGTGGAAACGGAACGTCAGCGGCTCGTTGCCCGGATCGGGGTAGCCGTTGAGGGACCACTCCCGCTCCAGCCCGCACGCCTGCCACACCTTCACCAACTGATCGAGTTCCCGATGCGTAAAGAGCGGATACTCGGCGATGCCCTTCTCCGCTTTTTGTTTCAGCATCACCTGCACCGAGTTATGCAGCAACGGCTCCGCCAGAAAATACGTCGCCTCGCTCATGAAGACTCGCGCGCGGGGATGGTCCCGCATCAAGAGTGGCAACGCACCTGTGTGATCGTGGTGCGCGTGGCTGACCAGGATGGTCCCGACCGAATCGAATCTAAGCCGCTCCAGTTGCGGCAACCCCCCGCTTCCCTCGCTCCGCGGATGCATCCCGGCGTCGAGCACAACCCTCCCGTCCGCTCCGAAATCGAGCAGGTACGAATTTGCGCCGATTTCATTGGCGCGGGTCAAGTTGGTTAGAATCATGGAGCGGATTTTCGACTGGTCCGAAAATGACATTCCCAAAACCGGCCCGATTGGCTATAAACAAATTATCGAGCGATGCAAAAAATGGATCTTTCTCTTTCGTCCATGATGGGACGTCTCCTGCCTCTTCTCGTCACCCTGTGTCTTTTTGACCTCGGTACCGGGCATGGTTTCGCCGTCTCGGACGAACAAATCCAGAGTGCCCTGCCTGCGGCCGAGAACTGGGTCGCTCAGGTCGATGCCGGACATTACGACGACAGCTATCTCGCCGGCAGTACGATTCTTCACGAGCAGGTCAGCCAGACCCAATGGGTGGAAGTGATGAAAACGCTTCGCCCCCGGTGGGGCAGCGTCCTCAGTCGGAAAGTCGTGAGCCACGTCTACAAGCCGGATGGTTTCGCTGGGAAAGACGGCGAGTTTATGGTCATCACCTACGACACCTCCTTTAAAGAGCTTGAGGCTGGCATGGAAGTCGTTGTCTTGCGCTGGGAAGACGGCCAATGGCGTGGGGCCGGTTATACTGCTGGGGCCAAGCCCAAGTCGCACGATGACCAATCTCCGGATCAAGATCAGGATCAGGATCAGTCGTCCCAGACCGACGTGCAATCCGAGACCATTCCCGCCAATTCGCCTAACCACTAGTGTAGTGGACTGCAAATAACTCGACATGTGATAGGGCCTTGCTTGCAGTGGTAGCCGCCGCTCTCCCTGGCGGCGGTGCCTTTACACTGATACCTATCGGACAGATAAACGAAACGGCTTCCATTGGTGAAGCTGGCCTCAGCTAAGATCGCCGGAGGGTCCCGGCAACTCCCAACCCAACTCTTGACTCACATGCTCGCTGAAGGCGGGAACGCTTCTCCCAACCCGGGCTAGGACATCTTCGGGCTGGAGACCTCGACGACGAGCAATTCGTTCCAATCGTGCCACAACGGCACCCGGTTCGATGGTATAGAGGTTAATCAAAAAGCTGGCTGGATCGACGGCTCTAATGTCCCAAGTCGCAAGACTACCGGGAGGAAAATCGCGCAGGTTGCTCGTGACGATTAGTTCGGCGTGACTCTTGATGGCAGCAGCCAGGACATGACGGTCTTTCGGAGAATTGGTGCAGCCAGGAAGGAGAGAGGCAGTTTTCCGTGATGGCTTCGGGAAACGCGCTTCTGACTTGGTCCTGCCAATAGTCGACCAAATCAGGCGGCCATTTAAGATCGATTGCCTGAGTCCTCTTGACCTCGAAAAGGATTTCATCGGACCAGAACGGTAGATAAAGTCGCGGTGTTTCTGCAAGCGAGAGAAGCAAATCGCATAGGTTTGCGGGGGCCAATACGCAAGCGTCCAGCACGACCCGAAAATCAGCTCTCATGCTTCGTCGGTAAAACGGCGTCGTAGACCCCGGCATTGTCCGCAGCTTGGAACAAGGTGCCTAGCTTGTCGTGGCGCGAGCGATCGCGATTGTGCTGATAAGCCAGCAGGTCTTTGAGGTAGACGCGCCGATGAGTTCCGACATGGTGAAAAGGAATCTCCTTTTTTTCCAGAAGGTCGACAAAAAATTGCCGCGACATTCCAAGAAAATCCGCCGCCGCCTGCGTCGTGTAGGTCTCATCCTCCGGCAGCAAAACGATGGCCTTCCCTTCGCGTATGGTACGGATGATCCGCACCAGCAAATGAAAAATCGGATCGGGAAGATCGATCCGGACGCCCTCACGCCCGATTAAAGCGGGGCGATCTTCTCGAATGACCAGATCCGCCAATCGATTCAATTCCTTCGGATCAAGCAGCGAGGCATCCAATCGGTCGGTTGTGTTCATGAAACCAAAATAAACCCTACGCCCACGTTTGTAAACGCCATATCCGCTACAAACGCCATAATCGTAGGCCGCAGAAATAGAGAGATAAAACTACTCGGAGTGGATGAATTCATTTTAAGTTACTGAAATATTATCAATAATTTTTAGTGCCTGCTCATTCGTTAAGCGCTAAATTTACGGCCAATCCTCGTCTTGCTTTTCGGAGTTTATAGAGTCGAAAACTGTTGAAACGGACGAACTCGAGGGCGGACAAAACGATGACGGCGCCAAGTCCGGCCGCGAGGCAAAGTGAAAGATAGCTGATCCCGGACGCCACCCAAAAAGCCAGATGATCCGGCGTTCCATACCTCTGCGGATAAAAATGATTTATTGCGGGTTTTTGGATTGATTCTCCCCAGGCGATCATGGCCTGAATCACAGACACACTTTCGAAGGCCATAACCGTCGCGACCATGTACAAAATCAACCCGCAACCGGCGAAGATCAAACCAAGGATAAGCCCGAGTTCGACAAGATTCTCTCCGTCAAATTTCCAAAGACTTATCTGGCCGGCTTGAGAACGGAGCTTCTTTGCCATGAGGTAAGATTGGTAACCAGCCAGCCCGACGAGGGCGCTTCCCAAACCCCAGGAGAGCCACTCGGGCTGGGCGGATCGGCTTGGTGGTGGATTTATTGGGCTCATCTCCAGCAATGCCGGAAAAAGAGGCAACGCCAGGGCAATGCCCAATTCGATCACGACCGGCATCGCTGCATAGAAAGGTCGGAGACGTGAAGCTCGGGCGAGTTTTTTGGTCAATTCCCATCCGCAGACGAAAAAGAGAAGGGCCGATAAAAGAACCATGATTTCCAAGCCGCCGTAGTAACGGATTGCGTGAGCGGCGCCCTTGTTTGCCTGTCGAATATTTTCACTAACGGGTGGCTCTTCTAAATGGCTCCAGACCCACCAGAGGCCACTCCCAATCAGAGTCATCAACCAGGGAAGGGTGGCTGACGAAGGAAATACCTCCTTGTCTGACGTGACCTTCGGAGACCTGTTCCGGGCGCAAAAATGGATACCGCAAACGCCCATGCAGATCAAAAGCACCAAGCCGAACGGGAGAATATTTGCGATGTAAATGACGGAATTAATCAACACATCGACAAATTTCCATTTCAGGAAGTCGTCACGGACTTCGCCAGTCAATGCTACCTGGGAAGCGGTCGGCAGCTGATAGACTTCGCGAATCGAGAGGTTTCCGATCAACTCCCCAACGAAAGGCGATAGTGTGAGTACCAGAATGAGCGTCCCCGCCATGGCCATCTGCGCAGGAAATTTTTCGCTTACTCCGTTTCTTTTCCACCACCACAGGTTCAAAACAACAAGACCGATCAGGCTTAGGGAAATTGAAGGCCAGCCAAAAGATGCCGCCATGTGGCTCCATCCTGATCCAACCATTTTCTCGGTCAGCGCGTTGTAGAAGAGTACATGTAGGAGCGGGATAAGGCAGAACGCATTTCCGACACCGGCCAGCACCGCATTCCTTTGCGTCTTGTCAGGCAAGAAGCGCAGTGTGGCTACCAGACAGACCCAGGCCATTCCCCACAGCTTTGGCTCGGATACCCACGGGTCGAACCTGTATCCAGGCGTACTCTGCTGCCACCCTTGTTGGACGCAGAAAACAAACGTGAGGCCAAAAAGAGAGAGGAGAAGTACGGGCCTCCACCACGCCGTGAGCAAGCGCCACAACGCGGGCATGAGTTTGTCTTTGGCGAATTCGAGCGCCAGCGCAGACGCGGAACCAAGTCCTCCCAGGGAACGAGACCAGGCGGTCTCCGGCGCGAGTCCTTCCTTCATCTTGGCAGCGAAGGAAAACCGGAGATGATCTTCCAATTCGTCGATTTCCTCGTTTGCAAAAGCCAGAGTCGCCTCGATCTCCTGCCGCCAGTGGCGAAGGCTCTGCTCAAGATCGAACATATCAAGCACCCCAAGCTTCCGTCAGGGTCTCGTGTACGGCCAGCCACTCCTGACGACGCTTTCCCAACGATTCACGGCCCTTGGCGGTTAGCGAGTAATAACGGCGTTTGCGTTCGCCGTTGACGGCTTCCCAGCGTGATTTCAAAAGTCCGCGTCGCTCAAGACGATGTAGCACGGGATAAAGCATCCCTTCCGTCCACTCGATTTCGCCTTTGGAGAAGACGCGGATTTTTTCGGCGATGGCGTATCCATAGTTTTCGCCTCGTTGTAAAAGGGATAACACCAGTGGCTCCGTCGAAGCGGCAATCAGTTCGCGGGAGATCATGGCGCGAGTACGATACCTAATGCAGCTAGGTATCGCAAGGCATTTTCTTCCGATCCCGCCCGTACTTTGTCGTTCATCGTTGTGCGGGCGGAAAGCCTCCACGCGTCGACCACGTTAAGCCTTTCCCCTGCCGCCGTTAGGTGTTGCCGGGGTCAGTCGCATCTGCTTCGCTCAACCCATGACTAAAACCGAACTGCTAGCTCTGGTCCAAAAAGCCGGGATGGTCGCCGTCCCCATCATCGTCGAGGAGGATGAAGACGATTATCTCACCCGGAATTTCTTCGAGGGCGATCTGGACCAATTTCTCGCCACCGCCAAGGCCATCGGAACGGTCGCGGTTTTCATCGAGGAAATCGTTCTCGATGACGATTTCTTCCTCTACACCCCCGGCGAAAACGAATCGTCGGACGACCTCCTCGGCGGCGAACTTTTCGAAGTCGATCTCACCACCGTCTCTCCCGATCTGGCCAAATACAAAAAGTACCTCGGGCAGAACTACTCCTTCTGGCTCACGGCCAAGGGCGGAGTCGACGACCTCTGGTTCATCCTCGAGCAGGACTGGGTCAAGGAGTTCCAAAAGGAACTCGAACGCGCCGAAGCCAAGGCCGATCTCGACGAATCCGACGAGGAGTAAGGGAAAGCCCAGGCGGTCACACCGGACGAAGGACGACGGTCACCCCGTCGTCTTGCCCACCCCGAGTTGCCGTAGCACGATCCAGCCGACCGAGATGCAGATCAGGCTGTCGGCCACGTTAAAGACCGGCCAATAGAGGTTATACGCGCTCAGGTGCACGTCGAAGAAATCGACCACGTAGCCCAGCCGAAACCGGTCCGCCAGATTGCCCGCCGCGCCGCCGCACAGAAAGCCCCCGATCAGGTTCGTCTCCAGCCGAATCCAGTTCAGCCCTCGTGCGTAATAAAAAGCGACCGCCGCCAGAGCGAGCACGAACAGCCCCACCAGGATCCCCTGGTTTGCGAACATCCCAAAGGCGATCCCGCGATTCTGCACATACGTCAGGTCGAAAAAACCCGGGATCAGTTCGACCCGGAACCGTGGCCGCAACGACGCCATCGCCCACGCCTTGGTCAGTTGGTCCAGTCCAATGACCAGTGCCATCGTCACATAAAAGAGAAGCCGGGGCCGGTGCGAAATCATCTTGCCCGACTTTAGGCGATTGAAACCGATTTCACATGCTTTTTACCGACCGATCCCCAAGCGAGGCTTAAACTCACCTTAAATGGCCAGTCTGACCTATTTTTTTAGCACATATAGGCCATTCCGAGGCAGCGCCAACCCACCCACGGATCGAACGCGGGTGGACAAACCTTAGCCTCGCTCAGGCCTGCTCGGGCGCAGTCTCCACCGGGGCCGAGGGCACCATCCGGTCCTTCAGCGTCGTGCCGATCAGCGCATCGACCAGCCCGCTGCCCGTGCCCGCTCCGGTCACGGCCACATCCGGCACGATGCGCACGTTCCGTTCGCCCACGATCTGCATCACCTGCAGCGCGGCGTAATTCTGGATGCCCAGCGCGTCGACGCCCGCGCGATACGCCTCCGCCTTGGCGAGACCGGTGGTGCGGATCGCCTCGGCCTGGCCCAGCGCCTTCAGCCGGATCGATTCCGATTCGCCCGTGGCCGCCTTCACCGTCGCGTTGGCGTTCAGCTCCGCAATCATGACGCCCTGTTCGCTCGCCACGACCTGCTGCTGGATGTCCGCCATCGCCGTTTCGCGCACCAGGAGCTGCCGCTGCTTCTGCGCCGCTTCCTGGATCTCGTAGGTCTTCTTTTCTTCCTCGGCGATCTTCCGGTCCGTTTGCGTTTTCATCAGCTCGCCCGGCGGCGTGATGTCCCCGATGAGCGTATCGACCGCCTGCACATCGTAGGCCGAGAGCGCGCTGCGGATGAAGTCCGCCGCCTCCGTCTGCCGCGCCGTGCGTCCGCTCAGGAAGTCGAGCACCGTGTAGTTCTGCGCCGAGTTGCGGAAATAATTCCCCACGATCGGCTGCAGCACGTGGTCGACCAGGTTCTGCATCGAGCCGACCCGCGAAATCACCTTCGGCGCATCGAGCGCCCCGACATGGATGATCTGCGCCACATCGAGATTGAAGGCGAACCCGTCACCCGACCGCACCGTGATGCTCGAGAGCTTCTGGTCGAACTTATGCGATTCCGTCCGCATCGCCCAGTTGAGCACGATGTTCGTCGTGGGCACCAACTCGACCTTCATGATCCGTGGATTGACCGGATGTTTACCCGGATAGAGTGGCGTCACCCAGACGCCCTTGTGTCCCGGCTCGACCAGGTCGCCATGGCGGAACTCGGTCCCGCTGACATCGACATGCGCCTGCCCCACGAAGGAGATGACCACCCCGACGTGACCGATGGGAATCTCCAGCATGGAAACCTGCTCCACGCTCACGAACCATGGGTTCATGTTCCAGGTTCCGGACAACAGAATCTGCTCCTGCAGACCGCGCCGCCCCCCGTGTTCCAGAAACGCCTGGGCGTTCTGGAAGTTGTCGTGGTCCGGCACCACTTCGCCCGCGATTTCCCCGGCGTCGATGGGCCGACCGTCCAGCGTCGTGACGATTCCCACGGCATCCGGCTGTACAGAGTAGACCCGGAGTTGGCCCGGCTCCAGTTCGTAATGCGCCGCCGACGCCGCGGTGATGACGCTGAACATCGCCGTATTGATCCGGTACGTGCCAGCGGTCAGAATGGCCAGTTGCCGCCCTTTCTCTCCGCCGTTGAGCAGGAACGCCCGCGTGTCCTGGAAGTTTTCGCACGGCACGCTCCTGGCCAGGATGCGGTCCGGCGCGATCGGCGCACCCGCATTGGCCAGCACCAGCCCGATTTCCCCCGCCGGAATCCGCACCATCCCGGCCTTCATCACGCGGTATTGGAAGAACCAGTAACCGAAGTGCAGGCCCGGCGCCAGCGTGTCCGCCTGGAAACCCGCCTCGCCCTCAAGCGCGATGAGTTGTCCCGACGGCAAGGTCCGCGAGCCGAATTTCTTGATCACGACACCGACTTCCCGCTCGTCGATCATGACCATCCCGAGCAGCCACGGGCTGAGCAACACCAGCGCGGTCACTTCCATGGCAAAAATCGGCCATGAAAAGGGAGCGCCCGGCCACGGCCAGATCGGCCAGAACGAATTGACCACACTACCATCCATCACTTGTGCAAACATAACTTACTCCGATGTGCGTCCGACCGACCGCCGGTTTTCCCGGCAAGTCCGCCTGGCGCGGTTTATCCGGAGCGACCATGGAGACAGGCACGCGCGAGTACCAGGGGATCGCCCTTCCATCTGCCTGCGAGGTTAGCTGTCGGGCTGGACCTTGGAAGTGGTCCCCGGTTGCGGTTGCCCGCCCCGGTTAGCCCCGTCCTCCCGCTTGCGCGAAAGGAGTTCGGTTCCCCCGCGCCCCGGTTCAGGAAGGAACCGGAGCTTCGGCGACTGATCTCGTCTCTGCTTTACATGAGATCAACATCATCCCGGCCAGCACGAAAGCAATACCTCAGGGGGTTAAGCATCGGCAAGTACCTCGGCGGCAATGAAATTCAGTGCGTTTCAGTCTATCCGGGACTCTGTCCTTAGACGCCAATTCAACCCATTCGGGAACGTCGCCTGCTCGACCATCAAAACTCGATCCGACGCCATTTTTGGAATAGAAACACCCATGCAGCGACACCATTATCGGCCTCTGACCATCCACTGGAAACGTGTTCTCACCGTATCGCTGGGTGTCACTCTCTCCATAGGACTGCTCAGTGCATTGACCGATCTCACCCACCACTTTTTACTCGTCGCTTCTCTGGCTGCATCCAGCCTCCTTATCTTCGGCTTTCCGGATTCCGCCTTCTCGCAACCGAGAAACTTCCTTGGTGGAAATTTCATCAGCGCCTTCATCGGTCTGGCCTTATTTCATCTCATCGGCGCGCCGTGGTGGGGCGTCGCCGTTGCCACCGGCCTGGCCACCGCTGCGATGATGATGTCCGATACCCTGCACCCTCCCGCCGCCGCGAATCCCTTGATCATCTACACGCTGCACTCCGGTTGGAGTTTTCTCGTCTTCCCCAATCTTGGCGGTGAAATCGTGGTCCTGGGCGTCGCGCTTTTGTACCATCGGTTTACCCGGAAAGAGCGCTATCCCCATTACTGGATATAGGAGCTAAGGTAGGGACCGATTGTGGTTGCCAATATCGGCGACCATGATGGCGGGGCTGAGACCGGGGACGAGCAACTACTTCTTCTCTTTCTCGATCTGCTTCACCGCCTGCGGTTCGTTGGAAACCTCGTGGGCCGTCGGCACCACAGACGCATTCCACCCGCCACCCACCGCTTCGATGAGCAGCACGCTCGTCGTCATGCGGCGCATCCGGATCGACACCGAGTTGAGTTCGTCGTTCAGCTCCGTGGTCTGCGCGGTGATGACGGTGAGGTAGTCCGATGTCCCCGCCTGGTACTGATTCGTCGCAATATCGAGCGATTTCTTGGCGGAATCGACGGCATCCGCTTGCGCCTGCGCCTCGTCCGCGAGAATCCGAAGCCCCGAAAGATCGTCCTCCACCTGCTGGAATGCGGTCAGCACCGTCTCGCGGTAAGCAGCCACCATCGCGTCGTAATTTGCCTGGGCCTCCTGGACCTGACCGTGAATTTTACCCGCATCGAAGAGCGTCTGCGCCAGCGCCGGGCCGACCGACCAGAGGAAACTCGGTCCCGAAAAAAGTTCCGACAACTTGATCGCCTCCAGCCCGGTCGAGCCGCTCAGCGTGATGCTCGGATAATAGGCCGCCACCGCGACCCCGATCGATGCATTGGCCGAGGCAACTTGCCGCTCCGCCGCCGCGATGTCCGGTCGCCGCTCCAGCAGCACCGACGGCATTGCGACCGGTATCCGGGGCGGCGTGCCCGCGAGCGGTACTTTCTCCAGAGAAAAATCGGAAGCCGGTTTGCCGGTCAGCGTGGCAATGGCGTGCTCGTATTGCGCCCGATCGACGCCGAGGTCGATCAACTGTGCCCGCGCCGTATCGAGCTGCGTTTGGGCCAGCGCCACATCGCCCTTCGACGCGATCCCGCTGTTGTACCGGTTTGTCGTCAGGTCGAGATACTTCCGGTAGGAGGCCACCGTCGTATTGAGAATCTGCTCCTCCGCATCCAGTCCGCCCAGGCTGAAGTAGTCCTGCGCCAGGGTGGCCTGGTAGGAAAGCCGAGCGTTTTCCAATTCGGCGAAAGAGGCCTGTGCCGAGGTCGAGTTGGCCTCGACCTGTCGCCGCACCGCGCCCCACACATCCGCCAGATAGGTGGCCTCCAACGGCAGATCGTAAACGCCCTGGGTCTCCGCTCCCTGATGTTGTACACCCGCCGCATTCGAGTGCGAGGTCAGATTCTGCGACTCCTGGGACTCGGGATAAGATGGATTCGCCGTGACCGATGGGAACAGGCCCGCGCGCGCGACTTTGACCGCAGACGCCGCCTCCCGGAATTGCGCCTCCGCCTGCAACACGTTCTGGTTGGAAATATCGACCTGCTCTTCCAGCTGGTTCAGCCGTGGATCGCCGTAAACCTCCCACCACTTGCCGCGAATCGCATCGTCCTTCGGCTCGGCCTGCTTCCAGTCTCCGGCTTCCTTATAGGCGGTCGGAGTCGGTGCGGTCGGCTTGGTGTAATCGGGACCGACCATGCAGCCGGTCAGGAACAACGGCAAAACGACGAGCGCCCGAGGTCGGACTAGCCGGGTTGTTGCCCACCGAGATGGAATCGAAACTCTTTTCATCGTTATGCCTCCTGCCCCTGCGGCCAGTCCGTTGCCGGCTCCATCTTTACCCCGGATCGCCGCCAACTGCGACCCCAGGTGGCCAACGATTCCCAGCAAAGATAAACCACCGGGGTCGTGTACAGCGTCAAGACCTGGCTGACCAAGAGTCCACCGATAATGGCAATACCGAGCGGCCTGCGCAACTCCCCTCCGGTCCCATTATCGAGCGCCAGGGGCAATGCCCCGAGCATCGCCGCCATGGTCGTCATGAGAATGGGCCGAAAACGGAGCAGGCAGGCCTCGTGGATTGCGTCCCTCGGGCTTTTTCCCTCGGTGCGTTCTGCGGCCAGCGCAAAGTCGATCATCATGATTGCGTTTTTCTTCACGATGCCGATCAGCAGGATCACCCCAATGATCGCAATCAGACTCAAATCGGTGCCGGTCAAATCCAGCGCGAGCACCGCCCCCACGCCGGCCGAGGGGAGCGTGGTCAGGATCGTGATCGGGTGGATGTAGCTTTCGTAGAGAATTCCGAGCACGATGTAAACTGCCGCAATGGCGGTAACAATCAGGATCGGTTCATTGGCCAGCGAGGACTGGTAGACCTGCGCCGTCCCCTGAAAACTTCCCCGCACCGTTTCCGGAAAGTGGATTTGCGCCTCCGCCTGGTTGATCAACGTGACGGCGTCCCCCAGCGCCACTCCCGGCGCGAGGTTGAACGAAAGCGTTACCGCAGAAAACGGTCCCTGGTGATTCACCGACAGGGGAGCGGTCGTGGTCGCGTATTTCGTCACCGCACTCAGCGGCACTAGTTGCCCGGAAGACGAGGCGACCCAAATGTCCCGTAACGCCTCCGGACTTTGCCAGTAGGGTGGCGCAACTTCCATGACGACGTGGTACTGGTTCAGCGCGGTGTACATGGTCGAGACCTGCCGCTGGCCGAAGGCATCGTAAAGGGTGGCGTCGAGCGTCTGCGCCGTAATGCCGAACCGGGCCGCCGTGTCCCGGTCGTACTGCAGCGTCGCCTGCATCCCCAGGTTCTGCTGGTCGCTGCTGACGTCGGTCAGGGCCGGGATTTTCCGCAGTTGGTCCAAGAGCTTCGGCGCCCACTGGGCCACATCGGCAAAATCGTCGCTTTGCAGGGTATACTGATAAAGCGCGTTGCTCTGGCGTCCGCCGATCCGCAAGTCCTGCGCCGATTGCAGGTAGAGCGTCGCACCGGGGATTCGCGCCAGCTTGGGTCGGAGCCGGGCCATCACCAGGTCGGCCGACATTTTCCGCACATTCAGCGGCTTCAACATGACGAACATCCGCGCCGTATTGGTGCCGCCCCCGCCTCCGGTGAAGGCCGCCAGGTCTTGGACCGCATCGTCCTTTCTCACGATGGCCATCATCTGTTGCAATCGCTTGTCCATCGCCTGGAACGAGGTGTCCTGGTCGGCCTGGATCGCTCCCATCAGACGCCCGGTGTCCTGTTGCGGAAAGAAACCCTTCGGCACGCGGACGAACAGCACCACGTTGAGCGCGATCATGATGACCAGCACCAGCAGCGTCAACACCGGATGACGCAGCACCCGCGTCAGCGTGATCTCGTAGCTTCTCACGATGCGATCGAAGAAAGCTTCGCTCGCCTGGTACATCTTTCCATGGACCGGTTTTCCCGCCTTCAGCAAGATCGCGCACATCATCGGCGTCGTCGTCAAGGAAACGACCATCGAGACCAGAATGGCCACGGAAAGCGTGATCGCAAATTCCCGAAAAAGCCGCCCGACATACCCGCCCATGAGCAGAATGGGGATGAAAACCGCAATGAGCGAGAGGCTGATCGACAGCACCGTGAATCCGATCTCCGCCGAGCCGCGCAACGCCGCCCGCATCGGGGCCATGCCTTGTTCGAGATACCGGGTGATGTTTTCCACCACCACGATCGCGTCATCGACGACGAATCCCGTCGAGATGGTCAGCGCCATGAGCGAAAGATTGTCCAGCGAGAAGCCGAGCAGGTACATGATGCCGAAGGTCCCGGTCAGCGACACCACCACCGCGATGCTCGGGATGAACATGGCGCGAAGATTGCGCAGAAAAACCAGGACTACCAGGATGACCAGCAAGATGGAAATGATCAGCGTCGACTCGACGTCCACAATCGAGGCCCGGATCGTGGTGGTCCGGTCCATGATGACCCCGAGGTCCATCGCCGCCGGAATCGAGGCGTGAAGCTCGGGCAGCAGCGCGGTGATCCGGTCCACCGTGTCGATGATGTTCGCGCCCGGTTGGCGGGAAATAATGAGCAGGACCGAAGGCTTGCCGTTCGCGTAACCGGCGTTGCGCAGATCTTCGACCGAATCCGTCACCTCGGCCACGTCTCCCACCCGCACCGGGGCCGAATTGTGGTAGACGATCACCAACGGCTCGTAGTCGACTGCGTTGTAAAGCTGGTCGTTGTCCAGAACGGTCCATCTCCGGGTCGCATCGCCGACGTGGCCCTTGGGTTTGTTCGCGTTGGCGTTGGCGAGCGCGGTGCGGACCTGCTCCAGCCCGATCCCATATTTATTCAGCGCGGTCGGGTTCAGTTCCACCCGCACTGCCGGTAAGGAACTGCCGCCCACCTGCACTTGCCCGACGCCGTCCACCTGCGAGAGCTTCTGCGCGAGGATCGTCGAGGCCGCGTCGTACATCTGCCCCTTGTTGTAAATGTCCGAGGTCAGTGACAGGATCATGATGGGCGAATCGGATGGATTCACCTTCTTGTAGCTCGGATTGCTCGGCAGGTTCGACGGCAGATTGCCCCGTGCCGCGTTGATCGCCGCTTCGACGTCCCGCGCCGCCGCGTCGATGTTCCGGCTTAGATCGAACTGGAGCGTCACGCTGGTCGTGCCGAGCGAACTCGAGGACGTCATCTCCGTCACTCCCGCGATCCGGCCGAACTGCCGTTCCAGCGGCGTGGCGATCGACGATGCCACGATTTCCGGGCTTGCCCCCGGCAGGCTCGCACTGACGGTGATCGTGGGGGAATCGACTTGCGGCAGCGGCGAAACCGGCATCAGGTTGAATGCGAGAAAACCCGACAGGAGGATCGCCGCCGTCAGCAGCGTCGTCGCGATCGGTCGGTGGATGAAGGGTGCGGAAATGTTCATGTCCGCTCCGCCTCCAGACCGGGATCGGTCTCCGGCTCATCGGGAAGTTTTTTCTCCGCACCGAAAAACCACCGGTTCAACCGATCGAACGCCAGATAGATCACCGGCGTGGTATAGAGGGTCAGTAATTGGCTCAGGATCAGCCCTCCGACGATGGCAATACCGAGCGGACGCCGCAGTTCCGAACCGGTCCCCGTCCCCAGGGCCAGCGGCAGGCCACCGAACATCGCCGCCAACGTCGTCATCAAAATCGGCCTGAACCGCAGCAGGCACGCCTGGTAGATGGAGTCGCGAGGAGAAAGTCCCTGTTCCCGTTCGGCGTCGAGCGCGAAGTCGACGATCATGATTGCGTTCTTCTGCACGATGCCGATCAGCAGCACGATGCCAATCAACGCGATGACATTCAGGTCGTCATGAAAAATCATCAGCGCCAGCAAGGCCCCGACGCCCGCCGACGGCAGCGTTGAGAGAATCGTGATCGGATGGATGAAGCTCTCGTACAGCACGCCGAGGATGATGTAGACCGTGATCAACGCCGCCAGCAGCAGCAGCGGCTCGCTCGTCAGCGAGGCCTGGAACGCCTGCGTTTCCCCCTGGAACGCCGCCTCGATGCTCCGCGGCATGTTCAGGTCTTCCTTCGCCTGGTTGATTGCCGTTACCGCGTCGCTGAGCGCCACGCCCGGCGCAAGATTGAACGAAAGCGTCACCACGGGAAACTGCCCCTGGTGATTGATTGTCAGCGATTCCGGTTCGGTGTCCCACTTGGCAAACGCGCTTAACGGCACCGCCAGGCCGGTCGGATTAGTCGTCGTGGTTGTGGTCGCGCTTGTCGCCGTAACGGGGGGCGTAGCACCGCTTGTACCCGCGCTGGCCGTACTCGTCGTCGACTCCGGCGTGAGGTAGATGTGATCGAGTCCGTCCGGCGTCTGCTGGAATTCCGGCTTCACCTCGAGAATCACATGGTACTGGTTCACCTGCGTGAAGAGCGTCGTCACCTGCCGCTGACCGAAGGCGTCGTACAGCGTGTTATCGATGGTCGTGGTGTCCAGGCCCAGGCGCGATGCCGTGTCCCGGTCCAAAGTTACCGTTGTGCTCAGGCCCGAGGTAAGCTGATCGCTCGCCACATCGCGCAACTGGGGCAACGCCTTAAGCTTCGCCACCAGTTGGGGGGTCCAGGTGTTCAGCTCGTCCGGGCTCGGGTCCTCCAGCGTATACTGGTATTGCGTGCGGCTGACTCGGTCCGAGACCGTCAGGTCCTGAACCGGCTGCATGTAGAGCATGATTCCGGACACGCTCGCCAGCTCCGATTGCAGCCGCAGAATAACGTCGGTCACGCTCGGTCGTCCCTGGTCCAGGGACTTGAGGTTGATTTGGATTCGCCCCGTGTTCAGCGTGGTGTTCGTTCCGTCCACCCCGATAAACGACGAGAGACTCTCCACGGCCGGGTCCTTTAAAATGACCTTGGCCAGCGCCTGCTGCCGTTCCGACATCGCCGCAAACGAAACCGATTGGTCCGCCTCGGAGACACCTTGGATGATTCCCGTATCCTGGATCGGGAACAGCCCCTTGGGGATGATTGTGTAGAGATAAATCGTCAGTGCCAGCGTCGCCACGGCCACCAGCAACACCAGCGGTTGCACCAGCAGCACCACGTTCAACGTCCGCCCATAGAAGGAGATGACCGAATTGAACGCATCCTCCGAAAGTCGATAAAGCCGGTTGTGATGCGTCTCCTCCTTCGATTTCACCATGCGCGCCGCCAGCATAGGCGTCAACGTCAGCGAGACCATGGCCGAAACCAGGATCGTGAAGCTCAACGTAATCGCAAATTCCCGGAACAGCCGCCCCACGATGTCCCCCATGAACAGCAGCGGGATCAGCACCGCGATCAGCGACACCGTCAGTGCCACAATCGTAAAGCCGATCTGCCCCGCTCCTTTCAACGCCGCCTCCAGCGGACGTTCCCCTTCTTCGATAAACCGCACGATGTTCTCGATCATCACGATCGCGTCGTCCACCACGAACCCGGTCGAAATCGTCAGCGCCATCAGCGTCAGGTTGTTGATGCTGAAGTTGAACATGTACATCGCCGCGAACGTGCCGATCAGCGCCAGCGGCACCGCCACCCCCGCGATGAACGTCGCCGCAAACGTGCGCAGAAATACGAAGATCACCCCGACCACCAGCCCGATGGTCAGCATCAGTTCGAATTGCACGTCCGCCACCGACGCCCGGATCGTGTTCGTCCGGTCGGTGAGGACGGTGATCTTGACCGATGGCGGAATCGAGAGGCTCAACTTCGGCAGCAGCGCCTTGATGCTGTCCACCACCTGGATGATGTTTGCCCCGGGCTGCCGCTGGATGTTCATGATGATCGCCGGTTCCTGGTTCATCCACGCCGCCTGTTGGTTGTTTTCGATGTCGTCCTTTACGTCCGCCACATCGGAGAGCCGCACCGGCGCCCCGTTCCGGTAGGCAATCACCTGCTTCGCGAAATCGTCGCTGCTCAGGATCTGGTCGTTTGCGCCGATCTGGTACGCTTGGTCCGGCCCGTCGAAGCTCCCCTTCGCCTGGTTTACGCTCGCCCCCGCGATGACCGTGCGAATGTCCTCCAGGTTCAGTCCATACGACGACAGCGCCGTCGGGTTCGCCTGGATCCTCACCGCAGGCTTCTGTCCCCCCTGGATGCTCACCAACCCGACCCCCGTGACCTGCGCGATCTTCTGCGCCAGCCGCGAATCGGCCAGGTCCTCGACCTTCGACAGCGGGATCGTCTTCGACGTCAGCGCCAACGTCATGATCGGCGCGTCCGCCGGATTCGTTTTGCTGTAAATCGGAGGATTCGGCAGGTCGGTCGGCAGGTAGGACCCCGACGCATTGATCGCCTGTTGCACCTCCTGCTCCGCCACGTCGATGTCCAGGCTCAGCGCGAATTGCAAGACGATGACCGAACTCCCGTCCGAGCTGGTCGATGTCATCTGCTGCAACCCCGGCACCTGCCCCAACTGTCGTTCCAGCGGTGCCGTCACCGACGACGCCATCACCGACGGACTCGCGCCGGGATAAAACGTCACCACCTGCATCGTCGGGTAATC
>CAJCII010000019.1 GCA_903970335.1 Bacteroidota bacterium
GGAGAATTTCGCCGAAGTCGTGCGCGGTGATTTTGCCGAGGCCGACTTTGACGAGCGCGCCGACAAGGTTGCGGACCATGCGGTAAAGGAAGCCATCCGCGGTGAAATGAAAGACGAGGACATTGCCGTCACGCAGGAGCGAGACGCGGCGCATGGTGCGCACGGTCGATTCCCGCTCGTAGCCGGGGTTGCTGGTGAAGGAGGCGAAGTCGTGTTCGCCGAGGAGTTCCCGGGCGGCGCGGCGCATGGCGGGGAGGTCGAGATCGCGGGGCACATGCCAGTGGGTGTCGAGGGTGAAGGGGTCCTGGACAAGGCGGTTCCAGATGAGGTAGCGGTAGGTCTTGCCGATGGCATCGAAGCGGGCGTGAAAGGCGGGGGAGACGAGGCGGGATTGGACGACGCGGACGTCGGTGGGGAGGTTGGCGTTGAGGGCGCGGAGCAGATCGGGCGCGGCATGGCGGCGGGGGGCGTTAAACGAGGCGACCTGACCGAGGGCATGGACGCCGGTATCGGTGCGACCGGAGCCCTGGAGGCTGATTTTTTGACCCCAGATTTTTTCGAGGGCGGTTTCGAGGCATTCCTGAACGGTCCGTTTGTTGGGCTGACATTGCCAACCGGAGAACGCGGTACCGCGGTAGGCGATGACGAGCTTGTGCCCTTGCAGCGTCGGGTCGAAGCGATGGGGGCGACTTTTACGTTCGGCGAGAGACAAGGTCGGCTTGGTCATGCGTCGGGCGGCAGGAGGGGGAAGCTGCTTTGGGCGTCGAGGTAAGCCTGAAGGAGGACGGCGGCGGCTTCGCTGTCGATGCGGCCGCGCTGGTGGCGGGTGTCGAGGCCCGACTCCTGCAACTGGCGGCTGGCCTGGACGGTGGAGAGGCGTTCGTCGATGAGTTTGAGAGGGACGGGACAGGCCTTGCGAAGATGGACGGCGAAGGCTTCGACCTTGGTGGCGGCCTCACCGGCGGTGCCGTTCATGTTGCGGGGCAAACCGAGGAGGAGGAGCCCGGCCTTTTCCCGGTCGGCGAGGGCGGCGATTTCGCGGGCGAGTCTGGCGTCGGCCTGGGCGGGAAGAAAGGGGAGGGGACGGGCGAGGGTCCCGGTCGGATCGCTGAGGGCAAGACCGATCCGCCGGGAGCCGTAGTCGATGGCCAGGATGCGCATCGCCTTGAAGCGTACGAGCCGTGTCGGCGTTAATCGACAATCTTGACCGAGACGATCTTGTCGCCCTTGGCAATGGCGTTGACGACAGTCATATCGGTGGTGCGACCGAAGACGGTGTGGACCCCATCGAGGTGCGGCGTGGCGACATGGGTGATGAAGAACTGGCTACCGCCAGTATCCTTACCGGCGTGGGCCATGGAGAGGGTGCCGGGGGTGTGCTTTTGCTTGTTGATTTCGCATTTGATCGAGTAGCCGGGGCCACCGGTGCCGGTGCCGTTGGGACAGCCGCCCTGAATCATGAAGTCTTTGATGACGCGGTGGAAGTTCTTGCCGTCGTAGAAGCCGCTTTTGGCGAGCTTGACGAAATTGGCGACGGTGTTGGGGGCGTCCTTGTCGAAGAGTTCGAGGTGGATGGCACCCTTGCTGGTTTCAATGATGGCTTGAGGCATAAGAAAAGTTCCTTTCGGGGGTTAAGTGAAGGAGCATTCTGCCCGATTGCGGGCCGGGAGCCAGAACATTTCAAAGGGGTGTTCAGGGCATTTCAGGGCATTTCATTGCACTTTATCCCGGTTATGCCGTAGTGTTCGGGTCAGGATCGAAAATGAACCCCATTTGCTGACATGAACGTCCACGACAATCGATTTTTCGAAGGATTTTCCGACTCGGCGCGGGACACGCTGGTGAGTCATTTGATTTATCACGCGCTGGCGCCGGGGGACTACCTTTTTCGCGAAGGGGACACTGCCGACGGCATCTGTCTGGTGTTGGAGGGCGAGGTGAATATCGTGAAGGCGGCGGGAAATCGGGAGCAGATCTTGGGAACGTTCCTGGAGGGAGATTTCTTGGGCGAGGTGGCGGTGCTGGACGGGCTCGGACGCAGCACGGATGCGAAGGCGCGGGGGAATGCGCTGGTGGCGACGATTCCGACGGAAATCCTGCTGGAGATGCTGGATACCGAGCCGATCGAGCTGACGATACGAATGTTCCAGAGTGTGCTGAACCACCTGCGCAATACGAATGATCGGTTCGTCAAGGAAGTGGTGCGCAAGGAGAAGCTCTCGCTGGTGGGGGAAATGGCCAGTTCGCTGATGCACGATTTGCGCAATCCGATCGCGGGGATTCATCTGGCGGCGGATTTGGTGACGATGAACCATACCGACGAGGAGACGGTCCATTGCTGTAACAATATCCGGCTGCAATGCGACCGGGTGGTGGCGATGGCGGGGGAGTTGCTGGAGTTTTCCCGGGGCGAGACGAAGCTGGACTTGAAGCCGACGAACACGACGGCCTTCATGCGGCAGTACACGAGCCTGAACGAGTATTATTTGCGGAAGACGGGCATCAAATTCAGCTTCAATGCGGAACCGGGGGCGATCCTGATCGATGCGCAACGGGTGCTGCGGTTGTTGCAAAACCTGGTGAGCAATGCGGTGGATGTGCTCAGCGGCAAACCGGGGGCGCACATCGAGATACAGGCCTTTGTGGAGGACGGTTTTTTCTATATGACGGTGGCGGATAACGGGCCGGGCATTCCGGCGGAGATCCGGGACCGGATTTTCGAGGCATTCGTGACGCACGGGAAAAAGAATGGGACGGGGTTGGGGATGGCCATCGCGCAGAGTGTGGTGACCGCCCATGGCGGGACGATTACGTTCGAGACGGAGTCGGGGATCGGGACGACGTTTATCGTGAAGATACCGGCTGCTCCGCCGACAGCGGGTTAAGGCGTACCGGGAGGAAGGACGGTGGTCGGTTCCACGGGAGCTTGGGCGGCTTGGGCGAAGCCCCAGTTGAAGAGGATCTGGGCATCGGTCCATTTATCCTGGCTGTCGAGAATCGTAAGCAAAAGCTCGTGGGGCTTACCGTTCACCATGCGCGTGGCGGCGGCGGCATAGGTGTGGCGGGAAGCGACGGTCCAGCCGGTTTTGGCCGGTCCCATGCCTTCGTAAAGACCGAGGAGCCGATTGTGGTTGCGGAGGATGTGGGTGCCGGAAGCGGAGGAGATCACGTATTCCTTGGTGCTGAGAATCTTGCGCAGTTCGGGATACTGGATGACGGCGCGGAAGATGCGCATGAGGTCGGCGCAACTGGTGTAGTGGGTGCCGGCGGGGGCAGGAAGGCCGTTGGGATTGTTAAAATGGGTGTTAAAGCAGCCCATGGTGAGGGCGCGTTCGTTCATCATTTCGACGAAGGCGGGGGTGCTCCCGGCGACGGCGCGTCCGAGGGCGCGGGCGGCGTCGTTGGCGGATTCGATGAGAAGGGCATGGAAGAGTTTATCGACGGAGAGGGTTTCGCCGGGGACGAGCGGGACATTGCTGGGTTCGGCACGGTCGTCTTCGGCGATGGTGACGCTGCCGCGCATGCTTTTGCCGAGGGCTTCATAGACGATGAGGGCGGTCATGAGCTTGGTCGTGCTGGCGGGCAAGAGGCGCTCGTCGGGGCTGCGGGCGTAGAGGACTTCCCCGGTCTCGGCGTCCGTCAACAACGCGGCCCGGGCGACGATGGCATCGGGTGGGGTGATTTTGGGCCGGGTGGAGCCGTAGTCCCGGAAATGGAACTGGGCGTGGGCGGGCAGCACCATGCAACAGAGCAACGCCAGCCAGGTGGCGAGGACGAGCAGGTGGGCGCGGGGCTTGGGGTCAGGGTGTGGGCGCGGAGCGTGGGTGGGCATTGGTCGCTTGCGCCGGGGAGGCGTCGATTCGTTGGGCGAGATCGGTGTTGTGGGGGGCTTTTTCGAGGCCGCGTCGCCAAGCTTCCAAGGCTTCGCTTTGGCGGCCGATTTTCGAGTACGCATCTCCAAGATGTTGTAGAACCACGGGGTCATTGTTGGTCAGAAGGGCGGCTCGTTGCAAGTACGGTAATGCGTCTTTTGCCCTTCCCATTTGAAAATAGACCCAGCCGCGGGTGTCGGCGATGGCGCCGTCACCGGGGGCAAGCTCTTGGGCACGGGCGCTCAGGGCGAGGGCATCGGACAGATGGGTGGCGTGATCGGCCCAAAAGTAGGCGAGTTCGTTCATCAAGTTGGGGCTATCCGGGAACTTAGCCAGTCCTTCCTTGAGGGTGGGTTCGAAGCGTTGGTTCTGCCCCGCCAGGTTCAGGATCGTCGCGCTTTCGAGATAGAAGTCGGAATCGAGCGCGTCGGATTCCGGTCCGACGGCGAGAGCCCGCGTTTGATCGAGGCAGTCGAGGGCGGCGGGGTAGTTTTTTTCGTAGCGGTGCTGGATGGCCTGGTAGAAGCGGACCCGGGCCGATTGAGGGAACCGCTTGCGGGCGGCGGCAAGAACCGTGGCGGCGCCGGTTAGATTTTGGTTGGTGAGTCGAAAGACGGCCAACTTGAGGTACGCCTCGGGTGGGCAGGAGTCCGAGGCAAAGGCCCGGTCGAAGCAATCCTGGGCTTCCTTGGGACGATGGGCGCCGGCGAAGGCGAGACCGAGTTCGATTTCGCGATTGGGGTCCCAGGAGGAATCGGCCATTGCCTCCTGAAGAAGCCGTGCGGCGTCGTCGTAGCGTTGATTGGCGAGGTAAAGTCGGCCCAGGATTTCGCGGAGTCCGGTGAGGCTGGGGTTGAGCGCGTAAGCCTGTTCGAAATTGTCGAGGGCCTCCACTTTCAGACCCAGGTCGGTCTCAAGGTCCGCGCAGCGCAGGATGATATCGACGTTGGAGGGTTCGAGTGCGCCCGCCTGTCGATAGGTCTGGAGGGCTTCGCGCTTGAGTCCGAGATCGCTGTAGGTGTCGGCCAAGAGGGTCAGGGTCTGCTCGTCGGGAGGTGGTTTGGCGGCAGCTTGCAGATAGATCGGCAGGCGCGTCCGGAGGATGGTCCGGTCATCCGGGGGATCGGTGACGTTGCGGGCGACTTCGCCATAGAGGCGGGCGAGGGTCAGCCAGGCGGAGGCGGGGACGGCGGAGACACCGGTCTTGAGAATATCCTCGATATGGAGGACGCCCCCGGCGAGGTCGTTTTGATCGCCAGAGATTTCCAGCATGACGCGCATGGCCCGGGCTTGGGTGGGGTCTTTGAGCAAGGCATCCCGGCTCAGGCGGAGGGCTTCGTCGTTTTGTCCGTTTAATTCCAGGACGTAGCCGAGCATCGCCTCGATGTCGACCGATCCGGGATTGGCGGAGACCGCGGCGCGGAGTTGGTTGAGGGCCGGTTCGAGCTTGCCCAACTGGAGAAGGAGGGAGGCAATTTTGACTTGGGCGTCGGCGAAGTGGGGATCGAGGGCCGCGACCTGGCGGAGGCGGTCGAGCGCTGCGGCGGGGTTGGTGTCGGGGCTGGAAAGCATGGCCTGGGCATAGAGGGCGTTGGCGCGGCTCTTGGCTTCGTCATGGGGGTTGAGCAGGCTGGGGAGGATGCGGTCCTGTGCGTCGGTCAGGTGAGGGGAGGTGGCAGAGGTGGGGACCGGCGGAAGCAAGGGGGGGCTTCCGGGCAAATCGGTTTGCGCGGGCAACGTGGGAGAGGAGCCGAGGCAGAAGAGAAGTGCCCCGGCCCGGATCAAGCCAGTAGTTGGACGAACCGAACCGTGGTGGAAAGCAGCCCGAGGGCGTTCCACACCGCTTTGGTGCAAGTCGTGCGTATGTTTGGTAAAGCCTCCAGGCACACCTGGAACAGTAAAAAACTAGGCTTTGTAACGCAACCGCTTCTTGTGCCGATTCGCCTTCATGCGTTTACGGCGCTTGTGTTTGGCGATTTTGGCTTTGCGGCGTTTTTTAATTGAACCCATAAAAAGAAGAGTCGGACGTTGTAAAGGTGTTCCGCCTAATAGACAACCTTATTCAGCGGATATTCGATAATTCCTTCGGCTCCCAGCTCCTTCAGCCGGGGGATAAGGTCCCGCACCACGGCTTCGTCGATGATGATTTCAACGGCTGACCAGTCGGGATGGGCGAGAGGGGATACGGTGGGATTGCGCAGGGCGGGGAGGGTGAGGGCGAGCTTTTCCAGCACGACCTTCGGCACGTTCATTTTCAGGCCGACTTTTTCCCGCGCGTTGAGCGCTCCGATGAGCAATAATTTGAGATTTTCCAATTTCTTTCGCTTTGCGGGATCGGCGTAAACCGCTTCGTTGGCGATCAATTGCGGGTAACTCTCGACGATGGTGTCGATGATGCGGAGTTTGTTGGCCCGGAGCGAGGAACCGGTCTCGGTGAGATCGACGATGGCATCGACCAGCTCGGGGACTTTGACTTCGGTGGCACCCCAGGAAAATTCGATTTCGGCCGTGACGCCGTGGCTGGCCAGATACCTCTTTACGGTCTCGACCAGTTCGGTGGCGATGCGTTTGCCCTGCAAGTCCTTAATGCTTTTGATCGGGGATTCCTCCGGGACGGCGACGACCCAGCGGGCCGGGAGGCTGGTGGCCTTGCTGTAGGCGAGATCGCACAAAACCGCAACCTTATGGCCGCTTTCCAGAATCCAGTCCTTGCCGGTGATGCCGAAGTCGAGGAAGCCTTGGGCGACGTACCGGCTCATCTCCTGGGGGCGAACCAGGCGGGCATCGAGCTCCGGGTCGTTGATGTAGGGCTTGTAACCACGGCTGGAGGACTGGACCTTAAAGCCGGCGCGAGCGAGCAATTCGATCGTCGATTGCTCAAGGCTGCCTTTGGGCAGTCCGAAGCGGAGTGGAGTTTTCAGCGGCATGGGAAAGCCCGCCATTCTGTGGGAAACGACCGGGATGTAAAGGCAATTACATTGCGGTCCGACCGATGCGGGGTACAGTAATGCCATCTTTCCATGAGCGGCGTCACCGATTTTACCGAACGCTTCAATCTCTTTCTTTACCGTCAGCATGTGCGCAAGTTGGCACCCGCCGAACTGGAAACCGCCCGGGAATGGTGTCTGCAGTTCATTCGTCGGGAGCACCCGAAGTGGACCGACGACGAGGTGACTCGTTTTTACGATAACCTGATCAACGTCAAGGTCTCCGCCGTGGACGAGTGGACCCGCCGGATGAATTGACGGTCAACGCGCTTCTTTAACGTTTAACTTCGCCACTTCCTGCAAAAGTTTCACGACTTCGGGGTTGAGGGGATGGGGAAGATCGAGTTCGCCGTTGGTGATCTGTTCGTCGATGACGGGGGCGTAAACGACGTAGCCGTTGATGAGCAGGACGAGAATGCGCCCCTGGTTGTCGCCGGTAGCCGCATTGAGGTTGACCTGCCCCTGATGATCGAAAAAAAGGCGGATGGTGCCGTCCTTGTTTGGCTGCACATCGATCAAGTCGTGTTCGGTGGCCTCCGGCAGGGCGCGGATCTGGATCTGCTCTCCGTTGGGAGGCAAGGAAATGGTTGTGGCCATGGTGGCGGGCAAGCCTTCTCCAGTCGTCTGGACATGGACGCGCAGGATAATGGGGGGCGGTTTATGACCGGCCTGCGAGGGTAGGACCGAGAGCAGCAAAAGCAAAAGCAACGAGGTAGTCGGGCGCATGTTCGAGGATAGGTCGATGAAACGGAAAGGCAAAAGGTTTGAATGCCCCTGCGGGGTTTGTTACCATGATCAGTTATGCGACGGATTCTTTGGCCATTTCTTTGTTGGATCAGCCTCATTGCCTTTCAGGCGGCTTCCGCACTCGATATCAATCCAAGCAAAGACAACCAACCGCCAAGCTTCTGGGACACCAACAGCAACCATTTTAGTATTTTCAACGGTGACCCGAAGCGGATTCAACGCGCCAATGCGGTCGATCCCAAGTCTTTCGACTCGACTGTGCTGGTTTCGCCCAACCCGTTATCGCTGAAGGCGCTCATGGCGGTCGGCCCAAACCCGAGCATCAAAGTTTCCTTTTCCGTTCACAATCACGCGAAAAAAACCTACACGCTATCTTTTCCCACCACGCAACGCTGGGATTTCCGCATTCTCAACGCGACCGGCGGCGTGGTGTACGCCTATACGGACGATCATGAGTTCCTTCAGACCACGGGCATCTCGATGGTGAACAACGACGATAAGCTGGTTTACGTCGAAAGTGTCGATTTCAACGACATGAACATGCCTTTGTCTCCCGGCACCTATACGGTCCAGGCCATTCTGGCCAATTATCCGGAGATGAATGCCAAAGCGCAGTTTACGGTCCAGCCGTAGCGTGCGCGATTTTTCGTTTAGACCGGTTCCGACGAAAGGGCGAGAGTGGCGGTCCATACCCAAAATTCCGCTTGTCGCGCCCCAGCCGGTTCTGTACTTAAGGTAGACAAGGGCATCTCCCTTGTTCCGATGCTCACGTCCATCTCGATTGCCGCGCCAGCCTATAATGAGGGCGAGAATATCCATCATCTGGTCGATGGCTGGGTGAAGTATCTGGAGGCGCGTTTCAAGCCGGAAGATTACGAGATTGTCGTTTGCAACGACGGGAGCAAAGACAACACTTGGGAGCTGCTCAGCCGGTTGGCGCGGGAGAATCCGTCCGTCCGTCCCTGTCAGCATATCGTTAATCAAGGGGCGGCGGCGGCGCTGACGACGGCGATCCGAAATACGACCAAGCAGTGGGTATTGCTGCTCGATTCGGACGGCCAGTACCCGATCGAGAATCTGGAATTATTCCGGCGGGAACTGGAGCGTGCGCCGAATTCCGCCTTTGTCGGTTTTCGTCCGCGCAAGGCCGACTCCGCTTTTGCCCGGTTTGGCTCCTGGGCCAGCGGCGTCTGTTGCAATTTCTTTCATGGCACCCATTATCGCGATTTCAACTGCGCGCTAAAGTTGGTCGAGGGGGCGTTGCTGCGGGATCTTGGTCTTGAGGCCAAGGGCCTGAATTATTCCACGGAGATCAGTTCGAAAATTCTCGAGCGCGGCGTGCCGATGGGTGAAATTGAAATCATGCATCAACCTCGTCTGCGGGGGCGCAGCAGCCGGACCTTGCTCCGGGGCAGTGCGCATCGGTTTCTTTTTGTCACCTACATCGGGTTTCGCCAACTTCTGCTGAAGTGGGGCCTGTTGCAGCGTCGCATCTATTCACCGTCGTGAAATCGCCCGCCGCCACCCGCTCCAGTCGGATTGTCGTTTCCGTTTTCTGCGGAGGTCGGGGCGGTTCGAACCTGATCCGGGAATTTCTGCGTCATCCCGGCGTGGAACTCAATGCGTTGATCAACGCCTACGACGACGGTCTTTCGACGGGGGAATTGCGTGGTTTCATTCCGGGGATGTTAGGGCCCTCGGACTTTCGCAAAAACCTGGCCAACTTTCTTCACTGGCACAGCAGCTACCAATATGCGCTGACTCAGTTGCTCGAATTCCGCCTTTCGGAAACCTGCGGCGAGAAGGAAATCGCCTGCCTCAAAGGATGGGCCAAGACCGGGCAGGAGGCTGACGATTCGCTTTTGCCGGACGATTTGCGCGGTGTGGTCCGGGAACTCGACCGGATGGGCCCGGCGGTGCGGGGGTATCTGGAGGCGTTTTTCGAGTATCAGACCCACCAGGACCAGGCGTTTAATTTCGTCGATTGCTCGTTGGGCAATCTGATTTTCGCGGGCGCCTACCTTAAGAACGAGCGCAACTTCAATGCCGCCGCCGCCGAGCTGGCCCGCCAATTCCATTCCAAGGCGAAATTACTCAATGTCACCCAGGGCGAGAACCGCATTTTGGTCGCGTTGAAGGAGGACGGGGAGATCCTCGATCGGGAGTCGAAGATCGTCGGTCCCCAGAGCGACTCGAAAATCCTCGATTTCTTTTTCCTCGATAAGCCGCTTTCAGCCGAAGAACTCGACCGCCTGCGCAGTCTGCCTGGGGTGGCCGAGCGACAGGCCGCGCTTCAGGCCCTGCATCGTCCGGTCAAACTCTCGCCGGAAGCCCGGCAGGCGCTGCTCGACTCCGATATCATCGTCTACGGGGCGGGCACGCAATACTCCTCGCTGCTGCCGAGTTACATGACGGTCGGAGTCGATGAGGCCATCGCGGCCAGCCGGGCGAGCGCGAAGGTCTTTGTCGTCAATATCCACCGCGATCACGACATCCAGACGTCTTCGGCCACGGAGCTGGTGCAAAAGGCGCTCGATCTCCTGCACGACCCCGGTAACAAACGGCGCATGATCACGCAGGTGCTCTATACGAGCCAATCGAGCAAACCCGCCAAAAGCTTTCCCCGTGGGGCGGAGGATCCGGCCAAGCTTTTCCCGAACTTGGAGTGGATTGAGGGGGAATTCGAGAACCCGACGAAGGCGGGCGTCCACAGCGGCTATCTGAGCGTGCGCCGCATCTTCAATGCTTATGAGGAAGCGATCGTTCCCGCCGAGCCGGAGCTCGACATCTATATCAATCTCTACAAGCGTTCGCTGGCGGTCAGTCAATTGATTCAGGAATTTCTCGAATTGCCGTGGCAGACCCATTTCAAGGTGGTGCGGCTCCGTTTTAACAACGTGGAGCTTCCGCGCCTGGAGCTTCCGCCGCACTTGCTCATTGAGAGCGTCCATCGCGACGAGATGTTTTCCGAGGTGCACGAATTAAGCGAATGGGCCTCCGTGCGCCACTCGAAGTACTTGGCCACCATTTCCGGAGACGGGGAGTACCGGCTTTGCGACATTCTTTATGGAATGGAGATCCTGACGCAGCAGTCCTTCGCGGCGGTTTACGGCTCGCGGACACAAAGTCGCAACCAGTTTTACAACTCGCTTGACGCCGCCTACGGGGAGTCGTTCCCGCTCTACGCGATGAGCCTGGCGGGAGGCTTTATTTTTTCGCTCATGTTTGCTCTGCGGTTTGGGGTGATTTTTTCCGATCCGCTGACCGGGTTCCGGCTCTACAACCGCAGTTCGCTCGCCACCGTGCTGGGCAAGCTTTCCCGCCTGGACGACCATTCGGCGAGCGGGATCACCAAGATTCTGATGCAGGGCAAGTGCGAAATCGCCGAAATTCCGATTTCGTACCGCACTTTCGATGGTTTCACGAATACCAAATGGCGGTTGTTACGGAGTTTTCGCAATGCCTGGCGTATTTTCTTCTAAGCGGCATTTTCTCTTCGATCTGGACGGTACGCTGGTCGATTCCACCCCGGCCCACGCCCGGGCCTTTGTCGGGGCGTTGGAGCGGGATCATCCGACCCTGGCGCGTGAGTTTGTTTACGCTCCGTTTGCCGGTCGCCCCACCCGGGAGGCCTTTATCGCCCTCGGCTTTCAAGACGAGCCGGAACTGGCGGACCTGACCCGGCTCAAGCAGCGGCTTTATCGCGAGGCGGTCGAGCGGGGCGAGGTCATCGTCTTCGACGGAGTGAGGCCGCTTTTGCAACGGTTGCGGGAAATGAACCGTCGTCTTTTCGTTGTCACCGGGGCGAGTCGGATTTCCACCCAGCGCGTGTTAGCCTTGACGGGGCTTGCGGAATTTTTCGAGGGCGTCACCACCGCCGAGGACACCGCGTCCGGCAAGCCTGCGCCGGAACCTTATTTGCATACCCTAAAGAGCCATGGCCTGTCCGGAGGGGATTGTCTCGTGATCGAAGATGCGGAAAGCGGTATCCGCTCCGCTTTGGCAGCCGGACTGGATGCGGTGCTGATTCACACGTCCTTCCAATGGCCCGACGTCACGAATGTCGAAACCTGCGCGAAACTCGCCGCACTTTTGTCCGCATGAATGAGCAATCTCGCGATTTTTCCCGGCGTCGAATCAGCGCGGTGGTGCCAGCCGCCGGTCGCGGTTCGCGGCTTGGTGCGGACGTGCCCAAGGTCTTCGTCCCGATTCTTCCCGAGGTCACGATTTGGGACGCGGTTCACGCCAGACTGGCGGAAGTGGCCGACCGGATCGTCCTCGTGCTTTCCCCCGACGGAAGGAGTTACGTGGAGAAAAATCGCGCCACCTTTCCTGCGAACTGTTTCGACAAGACCGAACTGGCCCTGCAACCCGTTCCGCTTGGTATGGGCGACGCCATTTTTGGCGCGTCCGAATTCTGGCGTGAGTACGACGACGTCCTCGTGGTCTGGGGCGATCAGTTCAATCTTTCCCAGCGGACCTTGAAGGCCTGCGTTCGCTTACACTCGGAGCAGCACGGGCCGACTCTGACGCTGCCCGTCGTGCGCGCGCCCAAGCCGTATGTCGAATACGTTTTCGATTCCGCCGGACGCCTGACCGGCCTGAGGCAATCGCGGGAAGGGGATGTCTGCGAGCCGGGCGGCTTTTCCGATATCGGCGTCTTCCTGCTCACGGGAGGCGAGGTGCTTGGCGAAGCGTGGCGGCTTTACCGGGCCGGCAGCACGCTGGGATCGGTCACAGGGGAAATCAACTTTCTTCCTTTTCTCGTTCATCTTTCCTCGACCGTCGGCTGGCCTGTGGTCAGATATGAAACGGACAACCCGGATGAGGCCGTCGGCATCAATACGCCGGAGGACCTGGCTTTCGCCCGGAACCTTCTGCAAAAAAATCCCTTACCCAATTCGAAATCTCTATGAGCGAAACCATGCTGGTCACGGGCGGAGCGGGCTTCATCGGCAGCCATCTCGTCGAACGTCTTGTCATCCTCGGCCATAAGGTCCGGGTGCTCGACAATCTGAGTCAGGGGCGGCGTGAGTGGGTCCACCCGTCCGCCGAGTTCATCGAGGGCGACATCACGCAACTTCCGCTCTGCCGCCGCGCCTGCGAGGGAGTTTCCGGGGTGTTTCATCTTGCCGCCATGTCCAAGGTGGCGCCGTCCATCGATAAGTTCGAGTTCTGCACGGAGCAAAACATTATCGGCACGCAGAACCTGCTTATCGCCGCCCGCGATGCGAAAGCACGCAAGGTTGTCTATAGCGGATCGTCCACCTACTACGGAAACGGCGCCCCACCCCAGGCGGAAAGTGCACTGCCGAATTGCCTGAATCCCTACGCCGTCTCGAAGTACGTCGGCGAGCAGTTTTGCGAAATCTTTACGCGCCTCTACCGACTGCCCACCGTCACTTTGCGCTACTTCAATGTTTACGGCGCCCGTCAGCCGTCCGTCGGGGCCTATGCGCTCGTGCTTGGCATTTTTCTCGATCTGCACCGACGCGGCGAAGCCCTCACCATCCATGGCGATGGTTCCCAACGCCGCGATTTCGTGCATGTCTCGGATGTCGTCGAGGCGAATCTTGCCGCTTATGCGAGCGACGTTGAGGGTACTGCGATGAACGTCGGGAGCGGTACGAACATTTCCATTCGGGAGATGGCCGATATGATTTCGTCCAGGCAGGTCTTTATTCCGCGCCGTGCCGGTGACGCAGAAGTGACCCTGGCCGACATCTCTCGCATTCGCCGTTTGCTCGGTTGGGAGCCGAAAATGCCCTTTGCGGACGGACTGAAGAAGCTCCTGGACGCATAGCCCGATCGAATGCGCAGATTGAAAAATCTTTCCTCAGCGCTTGCCGATCCATAGCTTCTGAGATTGGATCGCCTATGCTGCTTCTTCGCGTCGCTCTTCTGGAATGGTTGGTCATCGTGCACATCATTGGGGGTGCCGTCGCCTTTCGGAGACTTTACCCGAGCGAATCGCCCTGGCTGGGTTTCATCATGCCGGTCCTGGTCGTTCTTTGCGGGCTCAATTTTCTCGAACATTACGTTGCCCTTTCCAACCTGGGCTGGCTTTTGCCCCTGACCTTGGGTGGTTCTCTGTGGCTGATCTTCAAGCCCGGCTATTCGTGGACCGGCTTGCGCTTGCCCACCATTCTTTTCATTGCGACGTTTAGCTTCGTCCTGCTCCTGAAATGTCTATCTCCCGGCATTCCCAGTTACACCGAAGGCACGGACAATCTGACCCGCGTGCTCAATTACTGTCTCGGAGGAACCTTGCCGCCGATCGACTGCTTCATGCCTCCCTACGATTACGGCGGTTACTACAGCTTCCAGCAATACGGGGCGGCGATCATGAAGCGCCTCCTCTTCCTCGATCTCGGTACGGCGTACAATCTGGCCTTTGCTTTTTTGCTCGCCTGGGCCTGCCTGGTCGCGTCGGCCGTGGCCCATGCCATCAGTGGAAAAACCTGGATTGCGGTCGCCACCACGATCGTGATCCTGTCCGGCTCGACTGGCAGTGTCCTCCTCTTCTACTTTGGCAAATATCCGCTTGATTACGGTCTGAGCACCTGCCTCAACGATGCCTGGGACGACAAGGCCCGGAATCCCCTGTGGGCGTTCTCGTCGCATGATCAATTTCACCCGGGACTCAAGCTTCTCCCGCCGATTTACGAGCTCTACTACTCGGAATTTCACGCCGATCTCGGAGGGTGTTTCGTCACGATGCTCTCCCTGTTCCCGTCTGTCGAAGTCTTTCGCGCCCGTCGCTCCAACTGGCCTTGGATTTGTCTGGTGACCCTGCCGATGCTTGTCATCATCACCTCGGCGTGGTTCTTCTTTATCGTCGCTTTTTTCTGTGCGGGCAGTCTGGTCATTGCGCTCCTCGCGGGGCGGCGACCGGACAACTGGGTCTTTACCAGTGTCGCGAGCGGGATCGGCCTCATCTTCCTCTGGCCTTCCGTTTACATCCTTCTGGGCAATCCCTCGACGATGAGTTTCTTTTTTACGACGCCGGATGGCCGCACCCCGTTTTGGATGTTTGCCATTCAATGGTGGCCGGTCTATGTCCCTTGGTTACTGCTCTGCTTTGTCTGGAACCGGCTTGACCTGATGAGCCGCTGGCTCCATGCCGCGTTTCCCATTCTCCTTGTTTTTATCGAGGTTTCCACTTTCGGCGACAGAGGCTTGACCATCGAAAAAATGTGGGGCGGCCTCTACGGTGCCGGTCTGATTACGCTGATTCCGATGATTTGTCTCCAGCGCAACATGCTCTTCCGTAGCGTCAGTATTTTCATCCTCGCAACCATGACTTTTTGCCTCTGGATTTGGGTCTACAACATTTATTACCTGCCGATCGATGGCAAAGTCGCGTTTCGTCTTCAGGGCGATAGCTTTTTCCAGGACGACCCGCAGTTGCAGATGCGGAGAATCATCCAGGTGCTGGAGCGACTTCACGGCGCCACCATTCTTCCGGGCAAATCCTATTGGGCGTATAACGATGCTCCCGAGGCCATCGACTTCTCCGAGAACCGATGCTACATCGCCTATTATCACCAGGAGGACCAGGCCGGACACGGCGGCGAGGCCGAGTCGAGGAACGATCTCAATAATCTCTTTTACGATGGGAAGATGGCTTCCCCCTTGGCGTTCCTTCGCGCCAACGACATCGCCGCTGTTCTGATCTGGCCGGAGGACAAAATTTCCGACCAACTCCTGCAACAATTTCAGAGCCAGATCGGGTCGGACTATTTTTATATCGATTGCAAACAGAACGGCCCCAATAACGCCGGCGTGTTTCTGCGAATGCCAAGTCTGCCTGCCCAACCACCTGCCGTGGCTCCTCCTGTCCAGGCCCCACCACCACCGCCTCCGGCTCCGGTCGCGCCAGCCCCGGCTGCGTCAACACCAGCACCCCCTGCCAAATAGTAGGCCCGGTTTAGCTCGTCGCGTGGCCTTTGCTCCATTGCAGCATGACCCATTTCCCACGCCGGAGAGTTCCTTTGTGGTGGAGTCCTTGCCTGAGATAGGCCGCCGCCACTTCGTCCGCTTGAGTACGCAGCACGCCGCTGAGCCAGAGCTGTCCGCCTGGAGCGACACAGCCCGCCAGTTGGGGAGCGGCCTCGCAGAGGATTCCGCTAAAAAGATTTGCCAACACCAGATCGTATCGCTCTCCGGCCCGCAGCCGTTTCACGTCGGCTTGCTTCCACTGGATAATCGGCGTGGAAAAGTTCAATGCTTCGTTTTGCCGAGCGGTTCTGATCGCATCGGCGTCGAAATCGGTCGCCACAATCCTGCTGGCTCCGAATAACCGCGCCGTCAGCGCCAGGACTCCGCTGCCCGTACCGACATCAAGCGCACGGGTTTCCTGCCAGCGGTCCCATGAGCTCAGGGCCCGCAGCAGCATATGGGTGGTGGCATGATCGCCGCTACCGAAGGCCATGCCGTGAGGAATCAGCAGCCGTGGCCGCAAGGGTCGATCGCGTTTAGGTGCCGGTTCGTGGATGATTTCGAGTCGAGTTCCGATGCGGGTTGGCGGAGTCGGTCGCGCGTCGATCCACTCGCTCTCCCGAATTTGCCGGACTTGACCTCCCCAAAGCCTTTGCAGCGAGACCGCTTCGTGCCGACCTTCTGCGTAGACGGCGAGCAGCATCCGAATACGCCCCGGACGTTCCGTCAAAGTCCACGTTCCGCAGTCCGCCGCTTGCAATCGTGCGATCCAGAGGTCCTGCTCACCCGCGGCGATCCAGCGTCGCCAGGACCAAATGGTGCGGTGGGCCGGCTGGTTACTGCGCCTGCTCATCCGGCGACAGGTTGGGACGAAGGATGGCCTTGGTCGAAACGAAACTATCCGGCTCGATCAGCAACTCGATCGTCCGGTCCTTCTCCACGGCGAACCGGCCAAGGGCCCAATATTGGCGACCGTCCGCCCGGGTCGCACGACTAAAAATCCAGTAGTAGTGGTCCTGTTCGCCTTCGGCAAAGGAATTTTCGTCTTCGACCCAACTAAAGCGCCCATTGGCGGACACCGGAATATGCTTGATGATATTCTCCCTCGGAAGCTCGTCGAGTTGCTTGTAGTACTTGTCGTCCAAGCCGGCATCCGCCGCCTGGGCTTGGGCCAGGTCCGCTTGGGCTTGCTGGAGTTCCGCCTTGATCGGGTCCTCTTCGCTTTCGGTGCTGTCCACCCGATGTTGGAGTTCTTCGATCTTTGCGTTCAAGTCCGCGATTTTCGCTGCCGGAGCCACTTTCAACTGCTCAGCTTGTTGCCGTAAGTCTTCTTTGCGTTGGTCCAGGGTCTTGAGGAAATTGCGCCATTGTTGCATTTGGTCGCCCAGCCACTCGTGTTCCTTTACGCTATCGACTCCGGTGGTCACTCCGTAAAGGGCCAGTCGATAGGCATTGGCCCAGACCTCGGGCGAGTTGTAGGTGTCGTCGGGCTGGTAGTCCAGCTTCAGCGACTTGGCGCGATCCGCGATCGCTTTTTGCAAATCGTGCAGCTTCTGATCGTATTCGGTATCGAGTTCCACTCCCGGCCCGTCCCAAATCTGCTGGGTGGCGTCGCGGGCTTTTTTGCCGATGGTAGCCAGTTCCTGCTTGTTCTCCTCGATTTGCTCGTTGAGCAGGCGAATGCGTTCCTCACGCAAAGCGATATCGGCCTGGGCGCGCGTGACGTGGTCCTGCCTTTCCTGAATTTCCTGCATGAGGGGGGCGCGCTCTTCCGTCAGGTCTTCGGCGATGCCTGCGCTCAGGTCCCGAAAATCGCTGACAATCCAGACCTCGTTGTTCAAGGGCATTCCCGAAGGGGGGATGACTTGTCCTTCCACGCGCGTCTCGCGGCTGAAATAGAGACTTCCGAAATAGAGAGCCACTCCCACTAAAACCATGACCGCGTAAAAGACGATAGTCTCGACCAAGTGCCTTCTCTTCGCGCGTGCGGCCCGGGTCAGAGGCAAAGAATCTTTCGCCGTCGCTGGCGTGGCCGGTGGTGGCGCTACGGTAGCGGGCTTTTGTTGAAGAGATGCCGACGGAGTGGGAGCGGTTGCGGCTGGCGCCGTTGGCGCTGGAATTGGTGTAACCGGGGGCGCGGGGGTTGCGGTACTTGCCGCTTTGGTCTTGATTGCGGCGGAGGACAGAACGGGAGCGAGTGTCTTCGGCCCGGTGGTCTCTGCCGCTGGCTTGGGCGCGGTAACCTTGGTCTTTTTGCGCGGTGCCAACATGGTTGCCAGTACGGCAAACGGTAGAAAAACGCTTTCAAGGAAAGGTTTTTTCCGGGGGCGCGAGGTCAGTGGCTGTGGTAACGGTGTTTTACCCGAAGGTTTACCGGTCGAAGGCGTGGAAGGCGGGGAGGTGCCCAGCTTGGGCGCGGGGCTGGTTGTCGCAGGCTTGGCGGTCGAGGCAGGCTCAACCGGCGCAACGGGTGCTGCAACCTCGACGGTTTTGGAGGCGGCAAGGGCTTTGTTGGGAAGAACGGGCGGTTTGAGTGCGGGTTTTGTCTCGGTCTTTGTGCTTCCACCGCTTTTGGTGGAGGGAGATGTCTCCTTGGCTGTAATGGGCAGCGGCGGAGGCGTTGCCTGGGGTTTGGCTGTCGGAGGAACAATGATCGGAACTGGTTCGTTGCGCAAAACAATCGGGCCGGTGATTTTTGCCGTTGAACCCGGTTGCTTCGATGGGGCTGTCGTTGTTGTTGGAGGAGTTGTGACGGCAGGTATTGCCGGCTTGGCGATGACCACGGGAGGTGTCAAGACGTTCGAAGGGATTGTCGTCGAAGTCAACGGAGGCGCTTTCAACAGAACCGGTGTCTTTGGTTTCTCGGGTTCTTTGGCAACGACGGGGGCTTCTTTTTCGTCTTTGCGTTGTTCCGCCGGAAGATGTGGCGGCGGGAGTAGCTTTTCGATCGCGTTTACCGGCTTGCTTTCCAAGAGTTGGGGGGCGACCTGAATCGCGGATGGGGCCAGTTTTGGTAAAGGAAGAGGCGGCGGGCGGACGGAGGCCTTGGGCGGTTCGGCCTTGGGGGAAGGCGCCCTAATCACGACCGAGGGTTCCAGGGTTGTCGGCGGTGTAGTCGGGGCTTCCACCGGCATGGCCAAGCGCAGCTTGACCGGCGTCGGTTTGACCGCAGCCTGTTTCGGTTCCGGTAGCGGCTTGGTGATGGAGATGGGAGAAGTCGAGGCAGGAATCGTTGTGGTCGGGCTTTTGGCGGTCGATCCGGTTGCTGGCGCGGAGATCAACGGTGGGACAGACGAGGTTGCTTTGGAGACCGGTGCCGGTGAAGTCGGGAGCGTGAGGCGGATTGATGTCGTCGTCTTGGAGACCCGTTCGGTTGGGGCTGGGGCAGATGGCGGTACCGCCGGGATTGACTTGGCTGTGGTCGGGGATGCGGGCGCGGGCGGAGTCGGTGTAGGTAATTCGGGCGAGACGGGCTTGGGCGTGACGGTCTGCGACCGGGAAAAAACGTCGAGGTTCAAATCACCCGACGGCACTTCCAATTCTCCGGGCTCGAGGGTCTTCCATCCTACCGGCGTCGTGGTGACCTCAGGCACCTCGGCGAAGATCGAGTCGATGGAAGGACCGTCGCCGGGTATCGTGGGCTTGAGCTTGATCGGGGGATATTTTCCCGGAATGGTATCCAATGGGGTAGGCCCGTCGGATAAGCCGACTCCGACTGCCGGAGGTTTTGCCTCCCGTTTCACGGGCAGGGGAGATGGAGTAAATTGTTTCGGCTCCGGAGCCACCACAATCGTCGTTGAGGGGACCAGTGTCGGAGGTTCTTTGGATTGTGGCGGCGTGCCGATGGGCGAACCTTGAAAGTTGGGCCAGCTAAACCCCTTTTTTTTCTGAACCGGCTGCGATTTCGTTTCTGCGGGCGCTTCACTCGGCTTCGGCTTGACGACAGGGGCGGAAGGCTTTGCCACTGCAGGCGTTGGGGTGACCGATACGGGTGCAGCCTCCACCGGCTTTGGCAGCGGTTGCGCAGGCACCGGTGTGGGTCTGACGGGCAATGGTGGCGGCCTGGCCGAGATACGCTGCGTCTGGGCCGGAACCGACAAAATGGGCGGGGCTCTTTTTGCCATGGGCGCGGGAGTTGCTCCACGCACCAACGGTTGGGACAACGATGGCGGCGGCTTGGCCACGGACGAAAGCAGGACTACCACGCGTCCTGCCGCATTTTTCTTCGGCGCACCGACAGGAGGCAAAGGCGCTGGTTGCCCTGCCCCGGTCCCACTGGCAGAGGGATCCGGTGGCTTGGGAGCGCCTTCGGGTACCGATGGATTATCCGCCATAATTCTCAGTGTCCGGGTAAACGCCAAGAATCGAGATTTCAAGGCCGGCCAGCTTGCCTGCCTCCAGTAACTCCCCGGTCAGGCGAAGGCCCGGGGCAAGCTTCTGGCACGTCAGGCGTACCAGTGTCGTCACCGTTTTGTCGCGAGCCGATCGGACGCGAAGCGGCAACTGCTCAGCTTGAAGGAGGCGGTCTGGCATGGAGTTAAGCAACCTTTTTACCGCATTTACCGTAGGTTTGCACTCGATTAAAATAAGGATTCGATTCGCCTCGGCGGACGCCCCATTCCCGCGCGGGGTCACGATGAATATCCGCTCACCCAAGGGAACCTCCGTCTTAACCGCCGGAGATAGATCGCCGACCACGGTTAAATGCTGTGAAAAGTCGTTCCAACCTTTTGTCGTCCCGAGCATCCCCGCCAAATCAGCTCCGGTCAGCAAGGCCAACGCCAGCGAACCGTCGATCAAACCGGTTGCGATCTCACTCCATGTCCGTTTCGGCAAGAATTGATCGCAGGCACCGAAACACCATCGTCCAGGTGCCAGGACGACCGAGACATTCGATTCCAGGATACCGATCGGTGCCTGCCCCTGCGCCGCCCGGGAGCTGGAGAGAATTTCGCGGTAAATGGAGGTAACCGCCCGCGCGGGCAGCTTCCCTTTGCTCAGGCGCGTCACGCGCGCGAATAACTCACGCTCCCGTTCGGGAACGTAGATCACCGCGCGATGCTGGCGCTTCGCCTCGCCGATCCGGGTGGAAAGTTTAGTCCTTTGCTGGAGTAGGCTCAGAATCTTCCGGTCGATCCGGTCCACTTGCAGGCGCAGGCGTTGCATCTGCCGTGACAAGGCCGACTTCGAGTTGCTGGTGTTGGGGGGCATGGGGAGGCTCCGAGGGCTTTAAACGGCGCAATTCATCCGCATTGGGAAGCTCATCGAGACTTTTCAATCCGAAAAGCTCCAGAAAAAGAGGCGTCGTTTCGTAAAGCAACGGTCGTCCCGGCTGTTCCGAACGGCCTGCCACGCGAATGACCTTTCGCTCCAGCAACGTGGCGACCACGCCGTCCACCGCCACCCCGCGAACCGATTCGATCTCCGCGCGCCCGATCGGCTGACGGTACGCAATCACCGCCAGGGTTTCCAGCGCCGGTTGGCTCAGGCGCGCCGCCTTCGGCTGATCGAAAAGCCGGTTCGTCCACGCCGCATATTCGGGCCGTGTCTTCAACTGGTAGCCGCCCGCGATGCCCTGCACCATCAGGCAGGAGCCGTCGGTTTCCAATTTCGTCCGTAGGCTGTCCAGAGCCGCTTCGGTTTCTTCCGCAGTAATTTTCTCGAAAGCCTGCGTTTCCGGGGTGGGCGAGAATTTTGCCGCTCCGTGCAGGGCATGGGCGATCGCCTTCGGAGTCAGCGGCCGGTCCGTCGCAAAGAGCAACGATTCGACGATTCGGGTCAAGTCCATCCCTCCATCTTTTGGAAAACCGCGTCAAAAGGCAAGAAGCGATCCATGAATTTGGAGCGTTGCCCGTTCCTTGCGCAAGCGGTTTCTTGGGATTGACGCCCCGCCTCCGCCGATCAAGCTTCCCTCATGAGAAAGCTCCTCTTGCCGCTCCTCGCTCTTCTAACGTTGCCCATGACGATTTCCGCGCAAACGCCAAACGCCAGCCCTGCCGCGCCTTCCCCCGCTGTCCAAATCGACCGCGGCATTAATCTCGGCAATTTCCTCGAAGCGCCGCATGAGGGCGATTGGGGCCAGAAGCTCCAGGCGGACGATTTCTCGATCATCAAGCAGGCGGGCTTTAATACCGTCCGCGTCCCGATCTGCTGGTCCAGCCACGTCACCGCCCAGCCGCCCTACACCATCGATCCCACCTTCATGAACCGCATCGATTGGGTCGTTGCCCAGGCGAAGGCGAACGGTCTCCAGGCCATCCTCGACTATCACAACGACAACGCGCTCATGAAGGACCCCGATACCAATGCCGACCGGTTCGTCGCCATCTGGCAGCAAATCGCGGAACACTTCAAAGACCAGCCCCCGTCGATTCTCTTCGAACTGCTCAACGAACCGAACGGCAAACTCGACGCCCTGCGCTGGAACGCGCTGCTGACCCGGACGCTCTCCGTCATTCGCGTCGATAATCCGGATCGCGCCGTCGTCGTCGGCCCGGTCTCGTGGAATAGTTACGAGAAACTTCCCAAGCTCATGTTGCCCGATACCGACCGGAATCTCATCGTCACCTTTCACTACTACGACCCGTTCCATTTCACCCATCAGGGCGCGAGCTGGGTCGATGGCAGCGATGCCTGGCTCGGTACCACCTGGCAGGGCACCGACGGCGAAAAGGAAGACATCACGGAGGCCTTCGACCAAGCCGCTGCCTGGGGCAAGGAGAACCAGCGTCCGATCTACCTCGGTGAATTCGGTGCCTTTAGCCGGAGTCCGATCGAAGAACGCGCGTGCTGGACCGCCTTCGTCGCCCGCACCGCCGAGGCCCGCGGCTTTGCCTGGAGTTACTGGGAATTCTCCTCCGGCTTCGGTGCCTACGATCCGAAGGCCCATCAATGGCGCGCGCCGCTGCTCAACGCGCTTTTACCGAAACGTTAGTCCTACGACCTATACCCAAAGAGGAGATTTTTCTTGATGCACGCGGCCACTTCGGTCGGAACCATCCCTTCCCAGCTATGATCGTGATCGCGGAGCTTGGCCAGGATCGCCCGCGAGAAGATGCCCATATACTCCCGATGGAATTTCTCGATCGATTCGATGTACCCGCTGCCGACCAGATGCTTGAAGAGATGCGTGAGATGCTCCGGCACATCCATGTTCGAGATCGTCGTCAGTTCCTCATAAGCCGGGTCGAGGAAGGGATAGACATATAACTTCAGGTCGTTTTTGAAGAGCCGCCCGAACGATTCGAGAATGCCGCCGTCCAGTCCCTCATAGTATTTCACGTCGAAGAGTTCCTTCAAATTCGGAATGCCCAGCACCAGTCCGATCCGGCTCTTCGTGTACCGCTGGAGATAGGCCGCCAGCTTGTAGTATTCCGCGTAATTGGAGATCAGCACCATCTTGCCCACCGCATTGATCAGGTCCGCGCGGGCCAGGAAATCGCGGTGATCCAGCGATCCCGACGCCAGGAGATTACGCATCGTGATTTCCATCACCTCGACGCTTTCCCCTTGCTGCACCTCGGCGTCGCGCAGGAACTGACAGCGGGCACCCTCGAGCATATCGATATTCACCAGCGTGACCGGGCGGAAGCTCCCGCGCTCGACCAGGATCGGCTTTTTATGGAAAACCTCCGAGGGTTGGAGCACTTCGCCGTCCGCGCCAATGAGCGTGGCATTCGAGAGACCCTTCTCCACCAGTTGCAAACTCATCAGGCGGTTATCGACGTTACTGAAGTAGGGCCCGATAAACTTGATCATGTCCACCTCGAGGCGTGCGGTCGAGAGGCCGTCGAGCAGGGAGCAGATCAGTTTTTCCGGCTCGCTGTGCAGGTAAAACGCGCCGTAGGTCAGGTTCACCCCGATGATCCCGAGCGCCTGCTGCTGTTGCAGGTTCTCCTTGTCCAGCATGTTGACGTGGATGATGATCTCGCTCGGGCGTGCCGTCGGTTGCAACTGGAACTTGATCCCCATCCAGCCGTGGCATTCGTTTGTGCCCAGGTAATTGCGGGCCGAGACCGTGTCCGCGAAAACGAAGAACGACGTCGTCTCTCCCCGCTTGGCGTTGAGCCGCTCGATCAGCAGACCGAACTCGTAATCGAGCATGTTCTGCAGGCGCTCCTTGCTGACATAGCGCTCGCCCTTGCCGTAAATCGCGTCGGAAAAAGCCATGTCGTAGGCCGAGATGGTCTTGGCCAGCGTGCCGGATGCGCCGCCGACCACAAAAAACCAGCGCGCCACCTCCTGCCCTGCGCCGATTTCGGCGAACGTTCCGTAAAATCGTCTGTCGAGGTTGATCTGCACGGCCTTCTCGTGCGTGCTGATGGTCGTGGTGTTGGTCGTTTGTAAATCCATACGGTTCCTCGTGAATTCGGTTTGGTCCGGCGTGGTGTGTCGGTTAGAGCGTGCCAAAATCGCGCCCGGTGACCAGCCCGATGATGTTACATTCTCTTTTCGGGAACGTAGCCCGCGTTTATTGAATCACCAAATCGACCGCCCGCGGCATCGTCTGGCAGACATAATGCCGGCAAAAAAAGATGATGTGATCGCTGATCCGCACGCAGGTCTGCCGCCAGCGCCCGGCCGCATCGAGAATCTTCGTGCAATCGCGCAGACCTTCCAGCCGCACGCCTCCCACCTGCACGTCCAGCGCGTCTCCCAGCCGCTCTTTCAGTAGTGGAAAAAACTCGAGCTCCAGGGGTGCCCGCATGGCTAGTTCCGGCAGGGAAATCGATACCCGCGGCGGAACAATCAGGCTCGCCCGCGCGATCTCGTCGTACCCGATTCCCACCAACGAACGCCGCACCATTTCCGTCAGATGGTCCAACGGCAGCGCCGGGGCCACCCAATCGTTTTCGAGGTAGACCGCAATGGCCCGCGCGACTTCCGGGGCCAGGTGCCAGCGTGGAAGTCCTGCGGCAGCGGCGGAATGCTCGATCGACTCGGCCAGCCAGCCTTCGGACAGGGGCACCAGCCGGTCGTTCTTCCAGATCACATGAGGCAGGCGTTGGGGGAGGGCGATCATGATTTAGGACTCCAGGGTCAGGCTTTGGACTTCGTTGACGAATTCCTTGATGTCACGGAACTTCCGGTAAACTGACGCAAAGCGGACGTAAGCCACCTCGTCGAGACGCCGCAAGTGCTGCATGATCTTGTCGCCGATCGCCTTGGTCGGAATCTCATCGCCGTGGCTCTTGACCAATTCGTCGATCATTTCATTCACCGTCCGCTCGATCGTTTCCCGGTTGACGGGCCGTTTTTCGCAAGCTTTATCGATACCGGCGATCATTTTCTTTCGGTCGAAGGTCTCGTAGCGACCGTCCCGCTTCAGCACCCGCAGGTCGTCGCGCTCGATTTCCTCGTAAGTCGTAAAACGGTGCTCGCAGGCGACACACTCCCTCCGCCGACGTATCACCGTCTCATCTTTTATGGCCCGTGAATCGATCACCTTATCATCACGAGCGTGACATTTTGGGCAACGCATCTACCTGTGGTGGTGTATCGCCTATCCATATCACAACCGCTGGGGGCGTCAAGGATTCTGTGTAAACTATCTTCGCCCAGCAACTAATTTTACCGTCTGAGAATCTTTTGCGCCTCCGCATCGATCTCCCATGCCTGCTCCAATGTCGGACTAAGCACGCAATAATGCCCCATCTTCCGCCCCGTCCGCGGCTCGCTTTTCCCATAGAGATGCAACCGCAATCCCGGCAAGGCGAGCAGACTTGGCCAGTCCGGCGTGCCGTTGGCCCACACCTCGCCCAATAAATTCCGCATCAGCACCGGCGAAAGCAGCCGCGTCTCGCCGAGGGGCAGACCGCATACAGCCCGCAACTGCTGCTCGAACTGGCTCGTCACGCACGCATCGAAACTATAGTGCCCCGAGTTGTGCGGACGCGGGGCCAGTTCGTTCACCAGCAATTCGCCCCGCTTGGTCAGGAAAAATTCCACCGCGAGCAGCCCGATCACCTCCAGCCGTGCCGCGATCTCCGACGCAATCGACTGTGCCCGCGCCACGATGCTCGCCGCCAGCGGAGCTGGCGCCACCGAGGTCGCCAGGATGTGGTTCTCGTGTTCGTTTACCGTCGGCGGAAACGCCAGCGTCTGGCCTTCTCCTTCCGCCCCGCTCAACCCCCGGGCCACCACGACCGATAGCTCCGCCGCGAACGAAATCCACGCCTCGACTACCCCCGTGCGCGCGCCGTGCCGCTGCCACACCGCCGTCAGGTCGCTCTCGGCGGCGATCTTCTGCTGGCCCTTGCCGTCGTAACCGAAATCGGCTGTCTTCAAGACGCACGGAAAGCCCAGCGCCGCCACCGCCGCCCGCAATTCCGCTTCGTCCTGCACGACGCGGAAGGGCGCCACCGGAAAGTTGTTCGACTCCAGAAATTCCTTCTCGCGTCGCCGATTCTGCGTTGTGTAGAGCACGTTGCGCCCCGGCCTCAGCGCCACTTTCGGCGCGAGCGCATCCAGCGCCGCCACCGGAATGTTCTCGAATTCGTAGGTCACGACGTGCACCCCCTCCGCAAATTCGAGCAGCGTCGCGATGTCGGTGAACGGCACACTGAACTCGCGGTCCGAAATCTGGCCGGTGGGACTGTCCGGCGTCGGATCGACCGTGTGCACGCGATACCCCATCTTCCGCGCCGCCAGGGCGAACATCCGCCCGAGCTGGCCGCCGCCGAGGCAGCCGATGGTCGAGCCGGGCAGGATCGGATCGGTGCTCATGTCGATGGCAATTTCTGCGCCCGCACGGTCCGCGTCTGCTTGGCGCGAAAACCCTCCCAGGCGCGTCGGAGTTTCTCGTCCTGCAATGCCAGAATCGAGACGGCGAGCAGCGCTGCGTTCTTCGCGCCCGGTTCGCCGATGGCCAGCGTCCCCACCGGCACGCCCGCAGGCATCTGCGCGATGGACAGGAGCGAGTCGAGCCCGCCCAGCGCCTTGCTCTCCACCGGCACGCCCAGCACGGGCAGCGTCGTGAAGGCCGCCGCCATCCCCGGCAGATGGGCCGCGCCGCCCGCGCCCGCGATGATCACCTGGAGTCCGCGTCCCTTCGCGCTTCCCGCGTAGCCCGCGAGCCAGTGCGGGGTCCGGTGCGCCGAGACCACGTTCTTCTCGTAGGGCACACCGAAGAGGTCGAGGGTCTCGGCCGCTTTGGAGAGGGTCTTCCAATCGGAGACGCTGCCCATGATCAGCCCCACCTGGGGCTGCGCTTTTACTTTGGCTGTCATCCTCCTATTCAAAACGACCGCCCTCCTTTGGCGAGATCAAATTCATGCCCCGGCGCGGAGGGGCTGTCCGGAGCGGGGTTAAAATGGGCTAAATGTGCTGCGTTTTTAGGTCAGACTGGCCATTGAGTGGAACTTATTCCGAGCGAGGGGGTTGGGTGTGTTATAAATATCGCAGCAATGATTCCTTATCTTCTGGTCTGGTTCAGACTCGCGCTCGCGCCCTGTTTTCTTGTGGGTTATTGGATCGGCGCAGATCAACGGCTGTTTATCGGATTGCTGCTGTGGGGAATTATCAGTGACGTTTTCGACGGAGTCCTTGCCCGCCGCTGGAGATGCGCCACGCCCGTCCTGAGACGATTGGACAGCAACGTCGATACTGTCTTTTACGGATGTGCAACCATGGTTGGCGTCCTGCTTCATGTCGCCGATTTAAAAGCATGGTGGACCGCTTTCCTGATCCTGTTCTTGTTTCTGATCGCCCAAAATTTGGTCAATGGATTTCGGTACGGGCGACAGCCGTCTTACCATATGTGGTCGGGGAAGATTTGGAGCGCGACGATGGTGGTCGCATTAACCGGCCTTTTTCTCGACCATCCTTCCGAATGGGCACTCGCCGCTGTTGTTACGTTCGGTATTTATAATTCCATCGAGGGAATGATCGCTTCACTGATTCTACCCAAGCCGCTTACCGATATTCCCAGCGTGTTTCATGCGATCAAGCTGGCAAACGCCGACAGTAACGCGCGGCGGAATTGATCGGCTTCGCGGTGGAGACGGAAAATAAAGTGCGACGGGAGGAGACGGAGGCTAGATTGCAACGTCCATGTTTCGCCTATTTCTGAATAAAATGCCGAAAGGGATGAAGCCATGAAACCCAAAATCACACTTTGCGTGGCTCTCGGTTTGAGTGGCGTTTTCCATCTCGCCTTTGCGGACGAACCAGCCCCGTTTCCAGATCCGCCCCCGATCCGAGGCCCGTCTTTACCCGGCGGGGACAAGGGCAAAATGGAAACCTACTGGCTGGCTCCCTACGTCCAGGTATCCGAGGGATTTGGAGGATCGAAGATCACTTGGTTTACTGAAGACGGGCGCATCCGACGGCAAACCGCCGTCGGAGGCATCGAGCCCGGATTTATCTTTACCGTCGGCCACGGGGAAGTGATGGAGGGAGTCAATGAGACTTGGAAAATTGTTCTGCCACCGGAACCCAAGGCCGACGAGTCGGGTTATGATAGGTCGGGCTTTACGACCTCGACGCCGGACAGCCGGGTGTTCGTTTACGAATTTCCTCCGAAGCCGGGGTGGGTCGAATTGGATATATACATTCACGGTCAGCTTGCGAATACGGTGGGGCCTTTCCCGCAATACAAGGGCGAGGAGGTGCAACTGAGCGACGATGGCAGCACGGCGTTGATTGTCTGGAAGGACGAAACCAAAACAACGACCCAGGTTGTGACGACCAGCAGCAAGGGCGCAGTTCGTCTCCGGGTGGATTGCGACAATCCCGTTGATTCTCCCATCGCTGCGCCTGACGGAGCGGGGGTGTTGGTTCGTCCCAATGGCGAAGCCAGCGGTCAAAACACCTATATGTGGTACACGCAAGAGGGAAAAATTCACTCATTGGAGATAAACTCAGATTGCTGTGTTGGGTGGATTCCAGGTACCCACCAAGCCCTGTTCTCCACCAGCGTTGGGGAAACTCCGCATTATCAGTTGGTTGACTGGGATAACGGGAAGAAACTTTGGGAGATTGCCTGTCCCGGAAACGTAGAGGCACTGGCTATCGGCCTCACCCCCAAACTGATTCTTTTTGCCGTGGCAGAACTCTATCAACCGGGGCCTTGGCGGGGCTCGCAGTTTACCCTTCGCAACGGCGGAAAGGATTGGATACGGAAGTTCTATGCCGTGAGCGTTCAGGACGGAAGCATCGTCGCCAGTTGGCGGACGGACGATCCCGAGAGGCTCGGCAACACGGATCGCGATAAATTCCTCTCTTTGGACAACAAGCTTTTCTACCTCACTGCGGACGAGTTTACGGAGATCCATCTCGACGACATTTTTTTGAAAAAGAATGGATGGAAATGAACGGACAGCCTTTGCGTCGGCCCCGTTTCAAACGATATAGATCAAAATGGCATCGCCAGCCTGCGCGGCCTTGGAGAAAAAGGCGATCAGCCGCTCATAATTCGATCCGATGTACTCGAAATCGGCCGGCGATTCGTCCCATTTCGAATAGATTTTGTTCTTCTCGAACTCCCCGGCTTTAAAGCGGGAAAGCAATTCCGCCCGGGAGATGGTGGCCAGGCCCACGGTAACGTCATAGACCTGCTCCGGCGTCAGGTATCGTGTCGGGCCGTAACCCAAGTCTGCACCGATGGGAGTGCCACCCAACACCGCATTTCCCAAGGGCGGTGGCGCCTCCCCCGGTTTACCGGTCAGGAGAAAGTGGATCGCATGCCACGACTTGTCGAGATCGAGATCGGTCTCCTCCGAAAAGGGCGTCTCGTTGGAATAGAGCAATATGCTTATCCCGTTGACTCCCGTAGTGTCATTTTCTCGTAGCCCAAGGCAATTTTCCTGGTGGCCAGCCCCAGCAAAGTCTGGAACGCGGCCATGGGAGTCTTGCGCCGGTTGAAGCGAAACACGAATTCATCGAGGT
>CAJCII010000020.1 GCA_903970335.1 Bacteroidota bacterium
CATTGATCGCAAACGTCAGCGCCCATTTTTCGTCGGGAATATTTCCCGCCGTGTCCGGCGGAACGAAAATACCCGCCGTGACCGCAATCGAATCGATTCCCCCATAGGCCAGCACCGCCTGCTGCAACGCCGCGCGAATACTCTCCCGTTTCGTCACGTCCGCCGTCACCCCCACCGCCGGGCCGCAGCCCGAAATCCCGCTCCCCGCCACGCCGATCCCCAACCCGTGCTTGTCCGTGATCTCCTTCACCGTGGCCTCCACGCCCGTCGGATTCAGGTCCAGCGCCACCACCTGCGCGCCTTCCTTTACCAGCCGCAACGCCACTTCGCGCCCGATCCCGCTCCCCGCTCCCACCACCGCGATGACCTGCCGCGCCAGTTCCTTTTCCGCCGGCATCCGGCGCAACTTCGCTTCCTCGAGCAACCAGTACTCGATATCGAAAGCCTCCTGCAGCGGCAGCGCCACGTAGGTATCGACTGCCTCCGCCCCGCGCATCACCTGAATCGCGCATCCGTAAAATTCCGCCGTCACGCGCGATTCGCTTTTGTCTTTGCCCCACGCGATCAGCCCCAGCCCCGGCACCAGAATCACCGTCGGGTTCGCATCGCGCACCGCAGGCGAATTCGCGTGCTTGCACTGCTCGTAATAGGCCAGGTAGTCCTTCCGGTACCCCTCGAGTCCCGTCTCCAGCTTCTTCTTCAAATCGTCCAGCTTCTCGCTCTGCGGATTCCACGCCACATAGAGCGGCTTGATCTTCGTCCGCAGGAAATGGTCCGGACACGATGTCCCCAGTTCCGCCAGCCGCGCTGCGTCCGCGCTGTTTACGAATGTCAGCGTCGCCTCGTCATCCTGGAACGTCCCCACAAACCGCCGCTGCTGGCTCACCTTACCCCGCAGCCACGGCAACAGTTGCGCCAGCGTCGCCCGCCGTTCCGTTTCCGGTAACGATTCGAAACTCGCCCCGCCGAACGTCTTCGCGCCCTTGTCGTGCTCCGCCAGATAACGCGCCGCCTTCTCGATCAGCGTCAACGACAGCGTGTAGCACTCCTCGTCGTCGTCCGCCCAGTTGATCAGCCCATGTTGCCCCATGATCGCGCCCTTCGCCTTCGGGTTCTCCCGGCAGATTTTCTGCAGTTGCAACCCGAGATCGAACCCCGGTCGCTGCCACGGCGTCCAGATCACCTCGTCGCCATATATTTTCTTCGTCAGCTCCTCCGAATTCTTCGCTGCCGCAATCGCAATCGCCGCATTCGGGTGCGTGTGGTCCACATGCTTGTACGGCACGAAGCTGTGCAGCGGCGTGTCGATCGACGGCGCGCGCGGGTTCAGGTTGAACGTACAGTGCAGGTAATTCTCCACCATGGCGTCCTCGATCGCCGTCTTCGGTCCCCGCTCCTCGACCGCCCCGTACAGCTCCTGCAACGCCAGCAGTTTGTCCTGGTACAGCGACGAAAAATTCTCCCGCAGGGAAGTCCGCAAATCGCCCCCCGATCCTTTTACCCACAGCACCGTCGTCGGTTTGCCGGTGAGAGGATCCGTCTCCGTCAACTTGCTCGAGGTATTTCCGCCGCCCGTGTTTGTGATCCGCTGATCGGAACCCAGCAGGTTCGAGCGATAGACCAGTCGCGCCACCGGATCGAGTGTGGCGGCGTGTTGCCGGTCCCAAAGATAATTGACGAAGGAGTAAGTAGCGTTGCTCATGATTTTACGGATGGTTGTAGTTTTTGAAAACGGGTGCGGACCTCATCCGTCAGGCCCGTGCCCGGAACGAAAGTACCCGTCGGAAAGGAATTTTCAACAATACGCCGCAGGTGCGCCGGGGATTCGATCTGCCCCAGCGCCAGCGCCTGGATCAACACATTGCCGATCGCCGTCGCCTCCACCGGCCCGGTGATCGTGCGGATCCCCGTCGCGTCCGCCGCCAGTTGGTTCAGCAACTCGCTCCGGCTCCCGCCGCCCACGATGTGCAACCGGTCGATCTTCTGCCCGGTCAGCTTCTCCAGCAACCGCAACGTCTCCGCGTAGGTCAACGCCAGGCTCTCCAGAATCGTCCGCACAAAGGCCCCCGGCGTCTCCGGCGGCTTCTGCCCCGTCTCGCGACAAAACGACACGATCTTCTCCGGCATTTCCCCCGGCGAGAGAAACCGCGCGTCCTTCATCGAAATATGCGCCTGTGCCGGGCCGTTCTCCGTCGCCAGCCGCGTCAATTCCTCGTAGGTAAAGCTCGTCCCGCCCGCTTCCCACGCGCGACGGCACTCCTGCATCACCCAAAGTCCCGCGATGTTCTTCAGAAAACGGATCGTCCCCCCCAGCCCCACCTCGTTCGTGAACCCCGCCTCGCGCGCCGCGTCCGTGATCACCGGCCCCGGCAATTCCGCGCCCAGCAGCGACCACGTCCCTGAGCTCAGGTACGCCCAGTTTTTCCCCGTCGCTGGCACCGCCGCCACCGCCGCCCCGGTATCGTGCGAACACGTCGCAATCACCTGTGCCTCCGCCAGCGCCGCCTGCGTCTTCAACCCGCCCGTCACCGGCCCCAGCACCGTTCCGCTCGGCACGATCTTCGGGAAAAGCGTCGGGCTCAGCTCCAGCGCCGCCATCAGCTTCTCCGACCACGCCTTCGCCGTCGGATTGTAGACCTGCGTCGTGCTCGCCAGCGATTCCTCCACCACCCCCACCCCGCTGAACCGCGCGTTGAAATAATCCGCGATCGTCAGGAAATGGTCCGCCCCCGCCAGCACCGACGGATCGTCATGCTGCTGCGCTTCCAGGTGGTACAGCGTATTGATCGCCATGAACTGAATCCCTGTCTGCGCGTAAATCTCCTCGAACGGCAATCGCCGGAACAACCGCTCCGGACTCTTCTCCGTCCGGCTGTCCCGATAACAATACGGCATCCCCAGCGCCTCGCCCTTTGCGTTCAGCAAAACGTAATCCACCCCCCACGAATCCGTGCTGATCCCCGCCATCGGCAACTTCAACGCCGCCGCTTTCTCCAGCCCCGCGAAAATCTCCCGCTCCAGGTGCCCCAAGTCCCAGTGCAAGTGGCCCTTCTCGCTTAGCGTCCGGTTCGGAAAACGATGCACCTCCTCCAGCGAGAGCCGCTTCTCCTCCAGTTTCCCCAGCATCACGCGACCACTCTCGGCACCCAGGTCGATGGCCAGATAATGCGTCGCGCTCATAATTTCAACATCCGTTGCCGATAATGTTCGTCCGGACGGGTGTCGATCCGCGCCACGTTTTGTGGCGTCAGTGCCGTCGGGCCATTCATCATAGCAGCCCCGACAAAAATACGAGCCGTTTTTTCCGCCATCAACGTCGCCGCCAGCACCGACCCCGTCGTCGCTCCGCACGCGATGAATCCATGGTTCTGGAGCAGTATCACTCGCGGTGGCCGGTTTTCCGCCTGCACGAATCGCTCCGTCTCCTCACGGATCCGCTGCGCCAGCACCGTCCCCGGATCCACGTACGGCACCAGCACCGACTTCGCCCCGCAACACACAATCTCGTCCGGGAAACGCCGCTCCTCCGCAAAGCGCCGACTCGGCCCGTCTCCCGCGCACAAAATCTGGTTCACCGCGATCGGATGCGTATGCCCCACCACCTCGATCCCCGGCAGGCTCAGCAGGTAGGCGTGAAACACCGCCTCCACCGACGGTTTCGGTGCCGTCGGATCGACCCGCGATGCCAGCAACGCCTGCGCCACCTCCTCGTCCGTCATCGCCGCCGCCGCCAGCAGCGGCAGCAGCGCCTCGAACCGGCACCGCACCAACTGGTTCTCCTCCAGGTTCGCCAGCGATGTCCCGCTCGCCTTCACCAAAAAAGTCTCCGCGTCCAGTCGGCACGACGTATTCCCTTCGCCCAGCATCGCCAAGCCCCGCTCCTCGCGCCCCAGATCGTGCGAGAGCTTCAGCACCGCCGTGATTTTTTCCCGGATCGAATCGCTCATACCTTCCCACAAACAAAAACCTCCAGGCCCAATTCCGCCATCGCCGCCGCCTTGGCGAACAGCCCGTTCCGTGCCGCCGCCTTGTCCGGCGCATACACCACCTGGATGTGATTGCTCTTGTGCCGCGCCATCATTTGGTCGCGCGACACCCCCTGCAACACCGCGTGCATGATCGGCCACTCCGAAGTCGTCAACCGCCACCGCTCCTCCGTCTCCGCTTTCGGCAGCTTCACCACCTCGGCCAGTCCCGTATCGAACTTCAGCTTCCCGCCCTCGATGAAGACCCGGCTCCAAACGATCCACCCCGGCTTGCTGATCCCCTTGATCGTTCCCCCGCCCAGCTTGAAATACATCGCCGGTTGCCGCACGCTCGTCACCCCCTTGTACCCGCCGATCAGGTGCTCCGGCGGCACCGCGCCCGAAATCTCGAAGACCCACACATACGCCTTCAGCGTCTTGTCCTGGTAATACCGTCCCCAGCGCAGATCGTGCAGCGTATTCTCCGCCGCATAACCCAGTTCCCGCCACAGCTTGTACGTCACCAGCCCGTCCAGCCCCGCGCACTCGTCCACTTCGTTGAAGTGCGGCAGCGCCTCGCCTGCGTAAAGCTCCTTCCCCGTCGTCTCGTCGAATACCGGCGGACGCTTCCGGTTGTTCAGCAGACCCTCCACAATATCCGATGCTGGCGTCAGGTCCTTCAACCCCTGCTGGTACTGAATGCCAATCGTCTCCGCACCGAACTCCGCCGCGATCCGCACCGCCGCAATGTACATCTTGCACTGTCCCAGCACCTGCGCCTCGGTCAGCTCCGTCGCTTCGTCCGTCCCCAGCTTGAAAGTCATTCCCGCGTCCAACAGCCATTGATAAACCGCGCGCGCTTCCTCGTCCTTCACCGTCAGCATCTTCGCGTACAGTGACGACTGGCTCAGCCGCTCCTTGAATACCCCCGTCGGGTGTAGCAGCTCGTCCGGGATGATCGCGTTGTACATCCCCATGCACCCCTCGTCGAACACCCCCATGATCGCCTTCTCCCGCTTCAACCGCTGCGCCAACGCCTTCCCGGTCTTCGTCGCCGTCGCCGGGGCCTTCGTCTTCTTCAGCGGCTTCGCGTGCGACACATCGTGCTTCACCTTCCCCTTTTTCAGCCAGGCATTCAGGCCGCTCAGGAAAAACTCGTCCGTAAAATCCTCGCTCCACAGCGTGCTGTAGGCCACCCGCGCCTTCGTCAGCGACCCATTCAAATTCAGCATCCCCACCAGCCCCGGCCATGTCCCGCTCCAGTTCGCCACCGTCAGGATCGGCCCCCGGTGCGTCGTCAGTCCCGCCAGCAAGTGATGGCTGTATTGCCACACCGCCTCCGCCACGATCAGCGGCGCGTCCGTCGGAATGTGCCGGAAAACCTCCATCCCGTACTTCTGGCTGTCGATGAACCCGTGCCCCTTCTCCGCCACGAACGGGTGCGCCCGCTTCACCGCGTATCCCTCCCGCGTGATGACCGCCGTCAGCGTCTTTTCCAGCGCCTCTTGCGCCGCCTCGCATTTTTGGTTTGCCGATGCCCGCAAATCCCCGCTCGCCACCAGATAAATCGTTTTCATAAGTTTCAATCGATAAGGTCTCTACCTAAGGCTGTCCGAAAAATCCGCGGGGGTCGAGCCGAATGAACAACGCCGATTTCCCAAGTTGTCCATCGGAACGCTACTGCTGTCCGCGAAGCTCTCCTTCTCGTTCCCAAACTCCATTGGGGAACGTCTCCTGCCCCTCGCGAAATTCCCTTTCGCGCCAATTTTCTGGAGGGCGAGGTGCCTGCCGAGCCGACCGTCGGCACCGCACTTGTCCAAAGACCCTCTTTCCATGGAGGGCGCGGCTCCGTCCGCGCCGAACCCGAGCGCAGCGAGCCACCAATCCTCAAAATAAACATCCCAAGCCATCTCCCTCTTCGGCCCTCTGCAGTCCTCCGTGCGAAACTGCCCCCCTCTTCTAAACATTCGCTAAAACGATTCCGTCATCCTGAACTTGTCGGATCGATCCCCGAAAAATAAACACGGTTCGCCTTGCCCAAACTCTTCCCAACGGAATCCACCCTCCCCCGCCTCCCTCATGAACCTCAAGTCCCTCCAGTCTAAATTTGCCTTCCCCCAATCCTGTTAATCTTGTTAATCCCGTCCCAAAATTCTCCCTCGGAAATTCCGTCATTCCGTTCATTCCGTCAAAAATTCGGCACCCAACTCCCGCCTTTCCCTTCCCCGCCCTCTCACCCATGCTGGGCAACCGGACCCGTGAAAATCCCCGCCCTCCTCTTCCTCGCCGCCGTCTTCGCCCCGACCGCCCTCCAGGCCGACACCGTCATGTCCTTCGAGAAACTCCGCATCCTGGACCAGGGCACCCGGCTCGTCTTCCACTGGAGCTTCGCCTTTAACCAACTTCCCCCCACCTTCGTCCTCCGCGAAAAAAACTCGGAGACCATCGTCCTCAACGACCCCCAAACCCTCACCCGCAACCTCTCCGACCTCCTCTCCGTCGCCTTCGACGTCCGCATCGATGGACAACCCGCCGGCCCGATGAAAATCGAGCGACTCGCCACCCTCTCGAGCCGCACCTGCACCGTCGTCATGAGCTGCCCCGGTCGACCCGGCGGCCACGTCGTCGTCCGCGCCCCCTTCCTCGATTACCTGCCCGACACCTACTTCCTCTACTTCGAGATCGGCAGCGTCAAGAATCTCGGCCTCGGCACCTACGGCTTCCTCGGCCGCAAACACCCCTACCTCCCCGAAATCGCCTACAACCAACTCCGCTCCGACGGCAGCGCCGCCGCCCCCGAGCCGCTCCCCCCCCTGGCCAAACCCGAATCCGTCTCCTCCGCCTCCTTCCGCGCCGAAATCCGCACCGCCTGGACCAACGACAACTGGCTCTACCTCTGCCTCATCCTCCTCCTCCTCCGCATGGCCAAACGCATCCTCCTCCTCCTCCTCTCCATCGTCCTCTGCTGGGTCCTCCTCTGCCTCCTCTGGGTCCTCGCCGGCTTCAAGGTCCCCTGGCAAATCCCCCCACTCCTCCTCGGCCTCCCCACCCTCCTCCTCTGCCTCGTCGCCATCAAATCCCCCCGCCGCGTCGGCTTGATCACCGCCATCACCCTCGCCGCCGGCATCCTCAACGCCTGCTACGACATCCAGCAGGTCCCCCTAGCCAGCGTCGACCAGGCCCTCCCCCAACTCACCGGCCTCTCACTCGGCTTCGTCGTCGGCCTCGCCCTCGTCCTCCTCGTCCTCGTCCCCCTCAACTGGGAATGCCAAAAGTACCCCGGCTTCCGCACCGAATGGGCCCCCCGCATCTGCTGGGTCGTCGCCGCCCTCGCCCTCCTCTCCCCCGCCCAAAAATACTTCTTCGGCTAAGCCACAGGGAGGCTCAGCCGACACGTGTACCTGCCGGCCTGCCCCATTCTCCCATGGTAGCCGTCGCACTCCGTGCGAGGGAATCTCCCAATGTAGCGGCGCTCTATGACCGCCGTCGGCGTCCCCCTCGGTAGGTAGCCGTTGACCTCCGGGCAACGGGCCCCGAGCGCAGCGAGCCAACCCATCCTCAAAAAAACGAACCGTCATCTCGAGACATCGAATCGCCTTGCGATTTTTGTATTGATCATAAACGCCTTACAAAAGGCGTCATGAGGACCCTCAGTAAATAGAAAGCCTGTTCTCACCTTCCGACTGAACAAAGACGGTATCAATCGTAAGACCACCTAGGACACCCGGTGTAACAAAATAGCGGTTCATTAGTCAGATTATTGTTGATCGATATCGGTAGGATATTGGCTTTTCTGAAAGCTATTATCAGCATTATCGATGTGTGCTTGCAAAATGTCGGCCAGAATCTGAATTAGATATGCAACTATAATGGTAACTATCAATATAATAAACGTGTTTTCATAAAACTCGATATATAGACGATTTATTTCGCTAATTGCTTCGTCGGCAGTCTTTTGTTCTTGAATTATGATGGGCTCGACATCGCTAATTTTTTCATCGATAAGCCATTTAGAGGTTATGGCATCTTGAATAATGCCTTCGCTAGCTTCTAATGAGTCAGCTATTTTTGAGGCTGCTACTACTGGCTGTTGCGGAGCATTTGGGTCAGTTACCGGTTGCAAATTCGCTGTTGTAGCCGTTAACTCGGCTGGAACTGTAAGATAAGCGAGAAGCCCCTCCAATCGGCAAATTTCAGAAACAGATATTTGAAGCTTCGCCTGATTTTCTGGCTTCTCTGTGCGCTGAACCAAGACACCAAGGAGGTCTTGGACTTGCTGTAATTGCGCTTTTCTTTGCTCGGCTTCGTCGGTAGTTACATTGTCAGCAAATAAGCCCCGGATACCGGGTGTCATAGTTACTTGAGGTGGAGTAGTTGGCAAATTACTGGTAGGAGTAGAGAGCGGAGTAAGCGTTGCAGCATGTGCCCTCAACTGAGTAACTATGTCGTCTAAGTTTTGCTGAACTCTGGCAAGTAAGAATGCTTTTAGGGCATTGGCGCTAGATTTCGCCTTAGCTAATTGATCATCAGCTAAGGCTAAATTTGCTACCGAATCGTAGGAAGGTAACAAACCAAGATCGGTATCCATAGATGGAGGAATTGGTTCTCCGCCAGAAGATTTTTGAAAAGAACTAATATGCTTATCCCGTTGACTCCCGTAGTGTCATTTTCTCGTAGCCCAAGGCAATTTTCCTGGTGGCCAGCCCCAGCAAAGTCTGGAACGCGGCCATGGGAGTCTTGCGCCGGTTGAAGCGAAACACGAATTCATCGAGGT
>CAJCII010000021.1 GCA_903970335.1 Bacteroidota bacterium
CGCAACTGGAAACGCGGCTGGCGCGGCACCAGTTCGAGGCATTCACCAAGACGATTGCGGAATTGCAAACGAAGGTGGACGGCGCGCGGGAACGGCAGGAACAACTCGATGCGGGCGTGACCGGGCAGGAGGAGAAAGTGGGCGCGGCACGGCGTGAGCTGGCGACGATCGAAGCAGAGTTGGTGCGCTTGCGCGAGCAGCAGGCGGCGGCGCGTAATGCGTTGGAACGGGCCGGACAGCGGGCGGCGACGAACCGGGCGCGGGTGGAGGAATTTACCTTGTTGCGGGACCAGGCGCGGCAGGAAATCGCGGGAACCGAGGAGAAGGTGCGGATCGGGGAGGAGCAACTGACGCATCTGAACGCCCAAGTGGAGAATTTCACGCGGTTGCGGGGCGACACGCAGGGCAGGTTCGACACGGCGCAGGAAGAACTGCATGTGCTGGCGGCGAAGATCGGCACGGTGGAAGCCGAGCGGGCGGAGGCGGAAGAGCGGAAGCTTGCGCAGGAGCGGTTGCGGCAGCGGCAGGAGCAGGAACTGGCGGCACTGGAATTGCAGCAGAAGAATTTTCAGGCGAGGATCGAGACGCTGAAGACGGAGCAGGCAGCGCTGGGACAACGGCGCGAGGAAGCGCAGGCGACTCTGGCGCAGCAGACGGCCCGGCTGAGGGAGGCGGAGACGCTTTTGCAGGAACGACGCGAGGCGTTGCAAAAGGCCCAGCAGGTGCGGCGCGAGGCCGAGGAGAAATTGCGCGAGGTGGAGCGTTCCCGGAACGAGACGGGGCGGGCGCACCAGCAGCTTCAGGCGCGGCGGGATGCTTTGGCGCAACTGGAAGATCAGCACGCGAGCGCACCGCAAGCGGCCCAGCGTTTACTCCATGAACAGGCGGCGGCGCTGGAAATACAGGGGACGCTCTCGGGACATATTTCCGTTCAGGCGGGGTACGAGGCGCCACTGGCGTTGCTGCTGGGCGACGCGGTGAATGCCTTGATCTTGCACGACGAGACGGTGGCGCAATCGTGGCGCGACAAACTTTCCGCAAAGGAACAATGCGCGTTTGCGCCGTTGCAGACCGCACGCCCGACTCCCCTCCCCTCCAGCGCGGAAACACACGCGACGCGATTTGTCACGGCCCGACCGGAAGCGAGCGGACTCGTCTCGGCATTGCTGGAGGATGCGCATGTGGTCGAGGACCTAACAGCAGGCTGGGAGCTCAAGGCGGCACAACCGCAGAGCACCATCGCAACGCGGTCGGGGGAATTGATCACCCGCAGCGGGTTGCTGCTGGTGGGGCAGGAGGCGGGAGCATCGCTCGCGGTGCTGACGCGCCAGTCGGAGTTGCGCAAGCTGGAAGCGGAATTGATCAGCTCGGGCGAGAAGGTCGGCGTGGCGCAGGCGGCGGTCGAGGCGGCCAAGGGCGTGCTGGAAGAAAAGACGAACCTCCTGGAACTGGCGCGGGCCGGAGTGCAGGAGGTGGAGATTTCGCTGGCGACCCATCGCCAGGAGGAACGGTCGGCGCAGTCGGTCCTGGCGCAAATCGTCCGGCAAGTGGAGGACGCTTCGCGCGAGATGAATCGGTTGCAGGCACAGGAGGGAGCCGATCACGAACGGCACGAGCGCTTGAGCGGCGCGATGGAGAGCGCGGAAACAGCGCGGCGCGAGGCGGAGTTGCGCATGATCGAATTCAAGCATCGGCTCGATCTGCTGGCGGGCGAGGAGCAAGGGCAGGCGTCCGCACTGACGGAATTGCGGATCGAGTTGGCGACGCAGACGCAGCAGTGCGAGGCTTGGCAGCAGCAGCGCGAGCCGGTGGCGAATCGGTTGCAGGAATTGCGCGAGTTGGTCGAATTACGCACGCGGGAATCGGCAGAGCACGAGCAGCGAGTGGTGCAGGCGCGGGAGGCGATTGTCGCAGCCGAACGGGAACAGTCGGAGGCAGGCGAAGCTCAGGGTCGGGTGACGACGGAACTCGAGTCGACGGTGACTCGTCGCACGGAGGCGCAAGGGCGAATCGACCAGGAGGAAGGCGTGCTGAAGACCCTGCGTCGCGAGCAGGGCGAGGTGCAGTCGGTACGCTCGGAAAACGAGATCAAGCTGGCCGAGCAGAAGCTTTTCCTGGGGAATTTGCGGGAGCGGTTCCGTCGCGATTATCACAAGGAACTGGAGGAGTTGCCGGAGCTGGGCGAGAGCGAAGCGGCCACGGACTGGGCGGCGCTGGAGACAGAAGCGCTGGACAAACGCAACGCGCTGGACGCGATCGGGCCGGTGAACTTGGAGGCGATCACGGAGTACGACGAGTTGGAGGAGCGATACAAATTCCTGACGGGCCAGGAAACGGATTTGTTGACCGCGAAGGACCAGATCGTGAAGGCGATCCAGGAGATCAACCGCACCACGCAGAAGCTTTTCGCGGAGACCTTCGAGCAGGTGAAAACGAATTTCCAAGAAATGTTCACGGAGCTGTTCGGTGGCGGCAAGGCGTCGCTGGCATTGTTGGACGAAAACGATCCGCTGGAGTGCGGAATCGACATTATTGCCCGCCCGCCGGGCAAGCAGACGCAGACGGTGAGCCTGCTTTCGGGCGGGGAGCGTACCATGACGGCGGTGGCGCTGCTCTTCGCCATTTACATGGTGAAGCCGAGTCCGTTCTGCGTTCTGGACGAGCTTGACGCGCCACTGGACGAGTCGAACATCAATCGGTTCATCAAAATCCTGCAGCGGTTCGTGCAGCAATCGCAGTTCGTCGTGATTACGCACAACAAGCGGACGATCAGCATCGCCGATGTGCTCTACGGCGTGACGATGGAGGAGCGGGGCATTTCGAAGTTCGTCTCGATGCGGATGCAGAAGAATGGGGCCGTGCGGAACAACGGAACGCACGCTGGAGAGGACGCGACCCCATCGATCGCCGAGTCGGTGACGAGTTGAACCCAGCCAGAGCAGCGACGGCGGAAGGCGTGTTGATGGTTGCTGCGACCATCCAACCTACGTTTCGGTGCTTTTTATGCTTTTTTGGTAATAATTTGAATGAAAGGTTGACCTTTTGTGTCCAATAACCGAAACGGATTCTTTCCTAATTGACACCCCAAGATCTATCATCCTAACTAAGCGAACGCTGGAAAAATACAGTAGCCATGACCGCGCATAACTACCTGTATCTCGTAGCACTTTTGCTGGGCATCGTGGGATGCTGCGGTCGCGCCTGCGCGGAAGGGGACGTGACCATCGTTTCGGAACCCGCCTCCACCTCCACCACCACGGCGCAGAAAACGGCCCAGGCAAACGATCCTGCGGTCATTCACAAATCGCTTCACAAGAAGAAACCGACCAGTACCGCCAAGACAACCCCACCGGCGACGACCACGCTGGCCAAAACGGTTGCCACCGGCACCACTGGTAAAACCGAAACGACTCCGCAGACACCGCATCCAACCGTGGCGCAGACGACCAAGACCTCGACCGTCGCCAGCCCCGCAGCGGGTCCGACGGTGGAGACAGGCCTGCCGGTCGCGAAACGCGCGGGGTCGGAAAATTTAGTCCCCGGGGCGGCAAGTTCCATTGCACCCGGCTGGCAGAACGCGACTCATCCGTACGATGCGACGATGTCCACGTCGATTTCATCGACGACCGTGGACCGATTCAGCGACCCGACGACATCCTTTCCTTTTACCGATTTCACCCGAAAGGCGAAGAACACCTATCCGTGGAAGGCGGGAATTTTCACCACCAAGTTCTGGATCGGGGAAGGAAGCTCGGCGATCAGTTCCACGGACAACGTTGCGAGTTCATGGGACGAAAACTGGCGATCGAGTAATCGCGGAGCCGACGATCCGGACAACCGGAGCGGCTATGCGCCGGCGGACCACGCGCCGACGCTGAATACGTTTTACGTGGCCCTGCCCTTCAACGACCTGGCCGACCCCGACAAGGCGCGCCGATGGCTGCCGCCGGGTTGGTACCGCCGCCCGAAGGACGGAAAGCAGGTCTCGGCGTGCAAGGACCGCTGGGTGGAGATCAAGAATTCCCAGGGACGGATTTGTTATGCGCAGTGGGAGGATGTGGGGCCGCTGGACACCGACCACGCGGAGTATGTCTTCGGCCCGGAAAGACCGGACAGGCTGGGGAACGACCACGCGGGCCTGGATGTCTCGCCGGCCGTGGCGCAGTATCTCGGCCTGGGGGAAAGCGGCTATACGTCGTGGCGGTTTGTCGACGACGACGATGTCCAGACGGGGCCGTGGTTAAAGTACGAAGAACTGGCGCTGTTGTACCAGGCCATGCACCAGGAGAAGAGCCTCAATCTGCCGATCCAGAGCCAGTCGGAGCCGATCGACGATGCCTCGACGATCAGCACGAACAAGAAGAAGGTGGGCGCGGCGAAGGGGTGAGGCGGTTGCCTTCGGGCCGGATGGAGATCGCAATCTAGGCTCGCCCTCAGCGTGAATTTCGGGCACGTTCCCGTCCACCATGTTCGACCGAATCATCCAGTTTATTTATCGGTCCGTCTGGACCGCGCTGGTACTTTTCGCGGTGTCGGCGGTCGTTCTGGTGGTCGATGGACTCAGGGACATCGGTGATCGTGTCGATCTCGCGATTGTGCCCGGTTACACGGACATGGAGTCGGGCGAGCCGTGGGCGAATGTCCAGCCGAGGCTCGACAAAGTCATCCAGCTTTATCAGGCCGGTAAATTCACCACGGTGCTGGTCAGCGGTTCCGTCAAGAAGGGCGACTACTATGAGGCCGGGAACATGGTGCAATACCTGGAGAGCAAGGGAGTGCCCTCCAGCGCGATTATCGGCGATGAGGGCAATGGGGATACCCAGACCACGACGCACCGCTGGGTCGGGGTGATGAAAGACCGGAATCTCACCTCGGTCATGGTGGTGACGACTTACTATCAGGTGACCCGATTGAAGCTGGCTCTATGGCAGCAGGGGGCGACGCCGGTCGAGCAAAACCACGTTGGCGCGTTACAGGCCTCGGATACCTACGACATCGGACGGGAGACAATCGAGTTCTATCATTATCTCGGCAAATATTACTTCGGCGGTGCCTGGCGGGAGATCAAGTCGGTGGCCGGGACGGTCAAGAATGCGGTCAATGGCTGGTTCGATTCGCTGGTCAGGTAAGGCACGGGGCCGTGTAGGCAGCGAATCTTGCGGGTTTCTCTCTCTGGCCTTGCTTGACAAGGAGGTGTCGGGCAACTTCATGATGAATGTCTGTTGCGGCCTCTTCATCCTCATCTTCCGGCCCGGCCTCGATCGGTCAGGGACAGCGGCAAAGCCAGGGAACGGTTTCCCCCTCCGGCTCCGTCGCGCTTCAGATCCAGAAGACGCTCGGTTCTCTCTCTCTGGAACAACTCGACCGCATTTTTTCCATGGCCGAGGAAATGCGCGAAGAGGAAGGGAACTACCAAAGCCCGAGCGAGTCGGCCCAGTCGGACTGGCGTTCGCCGGGCGGTTTCGATCTCATGCCGCTGATCATCGGCGGCGACGAATGGGCCCGGATCGAGGCGGGCCTGGCCCAGCGGGTCAAGGCGTGGAATCTGTTTCTGCGCGATATCTATAGCGGGCAGGAGATTTTAAAGGCGGAGGTCGTTCCGTACGAGATTGTCTATGCGGACCCGAATTTCCATCGCGGCTGCGCGAGACTGCCCGGGGTCACGGCCAGCTATCTCCAGTTGAGTGCCTTCGACCTCCAGCAGGACGCACGCGGACAGTGGCTGGTGGTGGAAGACCATCTCGGAGTTGCCGAAGGGGCCAGTTACGCCCTCAAGAAGCGGCAGATTTTGCGCCAGATCGCGCCCCGCTTGTTCGAGGGCCTGGAGATCCTCCCGGTCGAGGATTTCGCCGCTCAGGTGATGGATATTTTGCAGGAACTGGTCCGCCTGCCGGACGGAAGGGCCCGCGCCGTTCTCCTGGCCCAGGGGAGCAGCGACGACTTTTACCTCGATCACGCGGCGCTGGCGCGGCAGATGGGCGTTTCCATCGTGCAGGGAAGCGATCTGGTCGTGCTGGACAGCCGTCTGTATCTCAAGACGATCGGTGGCGTCGAAGTGGTGGATGTGGTGTTGCGGCGCCTCTCCACCTCGTACCTCGACCCGGTCATTTTCGATCCGTCGAGCCGCTACGGTGTGCCGGGACTCCTTTCCTGCGTGCGCAAAGGAACGCTCGCCGTGGCCAACGGGCTCGGGTCCGATCTGGCGAACAACCGCGCCCTGGCCGCTCACCTGCCGCAAATCATCGAGTACTATATGGGAGAGAGACCGCTGCTCCATTCGCCGCAGATTTACGAACTGCGGGACGTGGATGTCCGCGAGGAAGTCGCCGATAATCGGGACGCCTACGTGATCCGTCACGCTTGGAAAAGAGGTTCGGCGCACGAATGGGTGGCGCGGAACATGCCGACCAACGACTGGAACCGGTTCTGGGCGCAAGTCGAGGCCGCGCCGCGCGAATTCGTGGCCCACAAATTTCCCACGCAAAACCAGCAGCCGTGCTGGACGTCGGGGGGATCGCGCCTGATGCCCGTTACTGTGCGGGCCTTCGCGCTCGGACACGACCGTATTTCCTCGAGCGCGCTGGCCTGGACCGGACCCGCCTCATCGCTGGCCCAGACGACCGAGCGGATCAAGGACGTGTGGATTTTACGCGCCGTGCCGTCCCAACCCGCCGCCGTGCACGCGCAGGCGGAGGAAGCCCCGAAGCGGTTGCGCCTGACCAGCCGCGTGGCCGAATCGCTTTTCTGGATGGGCCGTTATGCCGAGCGGGCGGAGGTGACCGTGCGCAGCCTGCGGATCGTCCAGACGCTGCCCTGGCCCACGCTGACGGACAATGTTACGGCCCGTCTGCGCCAGCCTCTCTGGGCCGCCATGGCTGCCATCAGCGGACACCGCGCCGATTTCTTCCTCAGGCCGGGAGTCAATCCGGTCAAGCAACGCGAAATACCGTTCTACCTTCTGCTGGACCGCAAGCACGCCGGATCGGTCTTTTCCTGCCTGATGTCGTGTCGACAAAATGCCGAAAATATCCGGGAACATTTCCCACCCGAAGTGTGGTCCGTACTCAATCACCTTTACCTCAAGGTCGCCGTCTATGCCGACCAGACCGAAGAAGAGGAAGTCCGCCTCGTTTTGGAAGACCGCTCGCTGCATCAGGAGATCATCACCCAGCTCGACGAGCTGACCGGCGCGCTGGAAAAGCACATGCTGCACAACGATGCCTGGCATTTCTGGCAGCTCGGGGTCTATGCCGAGCGGAGTCTCATGACCATGCTCACGCTCAAGGAGGGGTTGGCGCCGGAGATCGGCGGCTCGCCCCGCATCGAGCCGGTGAGCAGCACCAATCTCGACCTCCTCCTGCAAATGCTCGCCGGCCAATATGCGTACCGGAGCCTTTATCACGCCCGTCCCGTGGCCGCCCGCGTCGCCCGCCTGCTCTTGCAGGACCAGGAATTTCCCCGCTCCGCGCTCTTCTGCCTCGAAGGCATGAGGCGTGCTTTGACCGCCACGATGGGAGACCGCCCCGCGAAGGGTGCCGATACGCCCCTCAAGCATTGCAGCCGCGTAATCACCGAACTTAATTTCATCGACATGGCGAACTACTTTCCCCCCTCCGGCGGCAGCGCGTCCGGTGCCTTGGGCGACGACGATCTTTCCGACATGCCAACGGCGGAATTCCCGCAAAAACTCCATGAACTGAACGACCTGCTTCTGGACTTTAACGTGCTCATTTCGGACCATTATCTCGATCATCAAGTGATTCTCCGCGAACCCGAACTCTTCGACCTGTCGAGCACGCGATGATTTTCAATATTGTCCATACCACCGCCTACGAATACTCGGCCCCCGCCATCGAGTCGTTTACCGAACTCCGCGTCCGTCCCCGCCAAAGCAACCGCCAGATTGTCCACCGCCACGTCACCGAGGTGACCCCGCGCGCCGCCCTCGAGGAATTTACCGATTACTACGACAACACGGTCGAGTGCCTCTCCGTTCCCTACCGGCACAAGTGCCTGACCGTCACCTCCCGCAGCACGGTCGAGACGCTTCCTCACAAGGACGCGCTCAGCGGTCTCGATCTTTCCGTCAGTGAGGCCGTCCGCCTGAACTGGCCACAGCGACGCGAGCTCTTCGATTTTCTGATGCCCTCGACCCACTCGCCGATCACGCCGGAGGTCGAGGCACTCGCCCGCCAGCAACTCCGCAGCAGCGGTTCCTTTTCCGAATCGATCCATGGTCTTTGCTCCTATATCTACGAGACGTTCACCTACATGCCGGGCGTGACCGACGTGCGGACGCCGCTCGCGGACGTACTGAAAAAGCGACAGGGTGTCTGTCAGGATTTCGCGCACCTCATGATTGCGATTGTGCGCGCGGCCGGTCTGCCCGCCCGCTATGTCAGCGGTTATCTCGAAACGGAATCGATCCACGGGACCGGGGCGCTGATCGGCGCGACCGCCAGCCACGCCTGGGTCGAAGTCTACCTCCCCAGCGGCATCTGGGTCGGGATCGATCCGACGAATGACATGCTCGAGGGCGAGCGCCATGTGCAGATCGGCATCGGGCGCGATTATCACGATGTCCCGCCCCTGCGCGGCGTCTTCAAGGGGGCCAAGCGCCAGCAGCTTTCCGTCATGGTCACGGTCTCGCGCACCACCGGCGAGACGGTGGCGGGAAAATGAGCACTCCCCACGCCGCGGACGGTCCGCCTCCGTGGTATCGTCCGAGCTTGAGTGCGCAGATGCTGGTGGGGCTGGTTGTTGGTACGTTCGTCGGCTGGGCCGGGCGCGCCTGTTTGATTCGGGACCCCGATTCGCTCGAAACCTTTCTCCAGTGGATTTCGCTGGTAGAGGACATCTTCCTCAATCTCATCAAGATGATGATTGCGCCGCTCGTCTTCGCGAGCATCGTGCAGGGCATCGCGGGCACGGAAGACATGAAGAAGGTCGGGCGCATCGGGCTGAAATCGCTCGTTTATTTCGAGGTGCTGACCGGTCTGGCCCTCGTCGTCGGTCTGCTCATGGTCAACCTGCTTCGCCCCGGCGCGGGCGTGAAACTCAGCGGCAACACCAGCGGCCTGGACGCCATCGCCTCGACCAAGCCGCTGACCGTGATCGAGACCCTGCTGCATATTTTTCCCAAGAGCATCGTCGATGCGATGGCGCGCAACGACGTGCTGCAAATCGTCGCGTTTTCGGTCGTCTTCGCCCTCGCCGTTTCCTCTGCGGAGGAGGCGGGAAAGCCGATTCTCGCCTGGTGCGAAAGCCTGCGGCAGGTGATGTTCAAATTCGCCGGCCTCATCATGACCTTCGCGCCATTCGGCGTTGGGGCCGCCATCGCGGTGACGGTCGGGCATCAGGGCATCGAAGCGCTGCTCGGTCTCGGCAAGCTGCTCCTCTCGCTCTATCTCGCGCTCGTGGTTTTCGTTGTCGTCGTCTTCGGCTCGGTCATCTGGCTGGTGAAGATTCCGCTGCGTCCCTTTGTCCGTGCCGTGCGCGAACCGTTCCTGCTTGCGTTCGCCACCGCCAACAGCGAGGCCGCCCTGCCCGATGCCTTCGCGCGCATGGAACGGCTCGGCGTGCCGCGCGGCATTGTCGGCTTTGTCCTGCCGATGGGCTACTCGTTCAACCTCGACGGCTCGACGCTGTACCTCGCGCTCGCTTCCGTCTTTATTGCGCAGGCGGCGGAAAGTGCCAGCGGCGTTCACTTCGGCCTTGGCCAGCAGGTGCTGATGATGCTCACGCTGATGCTGACCTCGAAGGGGGTCGCCGCCGTGCCCCGCGCCTCGCTGGTGGTGCTGATTGCCGCGCTCCAGTCCTTCCAGTTGCCACTCGAGGGGGCGGCGATGATTCTTGGGGTCGATGCCTTCATGGACATGGCCCGGACCTCGGTCAACGTGCTCGGGAACTGCCTGGCTTCCGTGGTGGTCGCCCGGTGGGAGGGGGAGTTCGATGCGGGCAAGGCTGAGGCGGAGTTCGGGGCCAGAGCTTAAACGGCCAAAATGGCCTATATTTTTAGGGCAGACTGGCCATTGAGGCAATTGAGCAGAAGGCGTTGGGCGGGAACGAGTTGAAGAGGGGCTATTTGGGCTGTTTGGTTTATCACACAGCCGAAGCAAAAATGCCTCTTAAAATCGGGCTTTGACCAAAAAATTGCCAAAAAAACGCGCGATTTCGGGGTTTGGTGCGTCAATGCGGATGCAGGCTCGAATGGCCTGCACGATTTCTCCACTCCCATGAAACATCTCCTCCTCACTCTCGGGGTCTTCGGACTTGGCGGGCTGGTCGGGCGGGCCGCAGACCCGGCCCTGACCATCTATAACCAGAACTTTGCCGTGGTGCGCGATACCGTGCCGCTGGAGCTGAAGTCGGGCGTCAACGACGTGAGTTTCTCCGACACCACGGCGCATCTGGAACCCGATTCGGTCATTCTGCGCGATCCCACGGGCCGGGTGAACCTGCAAATCCTGGAGCAGAATTACCGGAACGACCCGGTCTCGCAGGAGTTGCTCCTGTCGCTCTTCGAGGGCAAGACCATCGACTTCCTGATCAAGGGCACGAACGGCCCAGACCAGACCGTCCAAGGCAAAATCATCCGCAGCGGTTATGTCTCCCCTTCCCCCAGCGCGATGGATCCCTATGGACAGAACGACGACCAGGTGCAGCAACAGCCGGTGGCCAGCACCCAGCCGATCGTGGAGGTGAACGGCAAAATCCAATTCGGGTTGCCGGGGCAACCGATTTTCCCGTCGCTGGGCGACGATACGATCCTGAAGCCGATGATTTCCTGGAAGCTGGCGGCGGACACGCCGGGGAAAGTCGATGCGGAGCTGGCGTACATCACGGAGGGGATGACGTGGCATGCGGATTACAACGTGATCGCGCCGCAGGACAGCGACGTGCTGGACATTGTGGGGTGGGTGACGATGGACAATCAGAGCGGAAAGACGTTCGAGAATGCGAAGATCAAGCTGATGGCCGGCGACGTGAACAAGATCCAGAACAACAGGATGATGGAGAAGGACATTGTCGATGCGGCCTCAGCAACCGTGGCACCGGGGGTGCCGCCAGCGGTCACCGAAAAGGCGTTCGAGGACTATCACCTCTACTCGCTGGAGCGCCCGACGACGCTGCACGACGGCGAGACGAAGCAGGTCGAGTTCATCCGCGCCACGGGCGTGAAATCGGAAAAGGTCTACGTCTACGATGGGGTGAAGCTCGATCGTTACCAAGGCTGGGATTTCGAGAACATTCGCGATAACGAAGAGTTCGGCACCGACTCGGACACGAAGGTGGCCATCCTGCGGGAGTTCAAGAACTCCGAGGTCAACCATCTGGGGATGCCGCTGCCGAAGGGGCGCGTGCGTTTTTACAAGGAGGACGACCAGCAGCTCGAATTCACGGGCGAGAACGAGATCGACCACACGCCGAAGGACGAGCTGGTGAAAATCTATACGGGCAATGCGTTCGACCTGGTGGGCGAACGGAAGCGGACCCATTTCAAGGTCGATAACGGTGCGAGCTGGGCCGACGAAACGTTCCAGATCAAGTTGCGCAACCACAAGACGGAGCCGGTGGAAATCCGAGTCGTCGAGCATCTGTACCGGTGGAACAACTGGCAAATTTCCGGCAATACCGATCCGTTCACGAAGACCAACGCGCAGGAGATCGAGTTCCGCATTCCGGTCAAGCCGGACGAGGAGCGGACGGTGTCCTACTCGGTGCATTATTGGTGGTGAGGGCGGAATTTTTTATTGCTATTTACACCCCCGGTTCGACATTCTTAATCAACCGCCTGGTGCGAGATCAGGCGCTTAGCCTGTAGGAACGAAATGACGACCGGATATTCCACATTGACCGATCTCGAGGTACGCCGCGAAATCAACGTGATTAAGCGGACGGCGAGGAAAATCACCAAGTCGCCAGCAACGGCCAAGGCCTTTCTCATCAAAGCCGGTATCGTCACCCCAAAGGGGAAATTAGCCCCGCAATACCGGTAGGGTGAACCATGCGGCAGACCGCCTGGATATTGGCCTATCACGGTTGCGATAGGAACATTGGTGAGGCAATTCTCTCAGGAAAGCAGGAGATAAGACCGAGCAAGAACGATTACGATTGGTTGGGCGCGGGCGCTTATTTTTGGGAAAATTCCTATTCCAGAGCCAGTGCCTGGGCGGAGTAGATGGCAAGTAGCCGAAGTCCTGCTCGCAGCAGAATCAGCCAGCCATTTGTCATCGGAGCCATCATCGATCCGGGCGACTGCCTCGATTTAAGCGAAGGCGGATGTCTCGATATTTTACGAACGGCATATCAACCTTTTATCCAAACGATGCGTGCCTCGGGTACGCCGATGCCCAAAAACGAAGCAGCGCATCCCGATGACCGAGATCGGGTCAAACGAAAGCTCGATTGCGCGGGCATTAATTTTCTTCATCAAATCAGGGATGAGGGTAACGAGACTCCTTTCGATACCGTCCGCTGCCCTTTTAGGGAAGGCGGTTCCCTATTCGACGGTTCGGAGATTTACTCTCATACGCACGTTCAATGGTGTGTGCGCAATCCTGGGAAAAGCATTTTTGCCTATCAGCTACTACACCGAGTATGATGTCTATCCCGTACCGAGAGGAACCGGCAAGATCGATACCTATTACGCCGATATGCTTATCCCGTTGACTCCCGTAGTGTCATTTTCTCGTAGCCCAAGGCAATTTTCCTGGTGGCCAGCCCCAGCAAAGTCTGGAACGCGGCCATGGGAGTCTTGCGCCGGTTGAAGCGAAACACGAATTCATCGAGGTA
>CAJCII010000022.1 GCA_903970335.1 Bacteroidota bacterium
CATGGTGGCTTTTGGCGGTGGACTGACCTGGGCCAGCACCGTGATCGAGTGGTAGTTTGTTGACGTAGCGGCGGTCGATACGCAGCACTAGATATGAACGGCACGAGCGGAACTTGGGAATCGCGCAAGACGGAGCTGGAATTGCCCGAGGAGATCGACCTTCAGGTCGAGGTCGCCAACGTCGGCAGCCGCACCCTCGCCATTTTGATCGATCTCGGCCTTGGCGGACTCGTGATCTTTGTCGTCTACAGCCTCGTGGTGCTCCTCGGCCACAACGTCGTGGGGGAGTGGGTCGGGTGGTTAAGTTCCAGCACGCTGGAGATCGTGCTTCTCCTGCTCATCTTCGGTTTTCAATGGGTCTACTTCAACCTCTTCGAGTGGATTTGGAATGGCCAGACCCCCGGCAAGCGGCTGGTGCATTTGCGCGTGATCAAGATCGATGGTTCGCCAGTCAGCGGAATCGACGTCCTACTGCGCAATCTGGTGCGCCCCATCGATACGCTCGGGCCGATGGGGCTGATCGGCCTTCTGATGATTTTTGTCAACAAGAAAGGTCAGCGGCTCGGCGACTTGATGGCCCGCACGCTCGTCATTCACGAGATCGCGATCGACTGGTCGATTTTCGATCAAATCGAAAACCCTCCCGAAGCGATGTCCGGAGCCGTGGTGCCGGGAATCCGTCTGAACCCGGAGCAATGGGAGTTGCTCCACCGCTATCTCAATCGCCGCAAGGAATTGCCGGACGAGGTGCGCGCACGGCTGGCCGATTCTCTTCACCAAAGCCTGCGTCCTGCCGCCCGGGGCACCGATCTTGAACGTTCGCCCCTCTTACCCGAGGATTGGCTGCTGGAACTGGCCAAACGCACATGACCCTCGGCGCCTTCGTCCGCAAAAACCGGCCCCAGTGGCAGCGACTGGAAACGATGCTCGGCGTGATCGAGGCGCGTGGCCCGCGGGGGACGAACCGCCCGTTTCTGCGGGAGCTGACCGCGCTCTATCGCGGGACGACCGGCGACCTGGCCTATGCGCAGACTCATTATCGCGGGACGACCTTGCTCCTCTTTCTGCACCAGTTGGTCGCGCGCGCCCACAACCAGATTTACCGGCCCCATCGGCTCACGGCCCGCGCGATGGGGAATTTCGTTCGCAACGAAATCCCACAGGCGGTCCGGGAGCATGTGCCGGCGGTGACCTGGTCCGCGATTATCTTCCTCATGGGCATCGCCCTGGGGCTCTCGGCGGTGCAATTCGACGAGCGGGTGGCCTCGGTCATCTTGCCGAACAGCGTCCTCAATTCGATCTATTCCGGGCAGATGTGGACGGGCGGCATCTTCAGTGTCGTGCCCGCTCCGGTGGCCTCAACCTTTCTCTTCACCAGCAACATCTCGGTGGCGTTGCTGGCCTTCGCGGGCGGCCTGTCCTGCGGCCTGCTCACGGCCCTGATTCTGTTTCAGAACGGCTTCATGCTCGGAGTCGTCCTCCGGCTGTGCGCGAACTATGGCCTCCTTGGCTCGGTACTCGAATTTATCGCGGGTCATGGCGTACTGGAGATCAGCGCGATTATTATCGCGGGCGGTGGTGGATTCGTTTTGGCGAACACCCTGCTCCATCCCGGCTCGTTTTCCCGCCGCGATGCCTTGGCCAAAGAGGGCCGCAAAGCGGTGCGGATGGCTTTGGCGTGCGTGCCCGCGCTCATCACCGCCGGATGCATCGAGGCATTCATCTCGCCCTCGCACCTGCCCGTCTGGTTGAAGGTTGTCCTCGGGCTGACGCTCGGCGGAGTCTACTGGCTTTACCTCTTGTTCACCGGCAGACCGGCAGCAATCGCGAAGGCAACCTGAAGCGCAAACGGCGGATCAAAGTCGCGCCGATTCCTTGATCCGCAGGTACTCGTTGATGGCCGAGGTGCTCAGTTCCTGCGCCGGTACGCTCACCGTGGCGATGCCACGTGTGCGCAGGCCGCGCAGCGTCCGCTGGTAATCGTTCCAGATTTCGGTCGCGGCCACATGCCGGTAGACTTCGAATTCGTTCTCCGGGATTTTGCGCGTCACGGCCAGTACTTCGGAATTGCTGACTGTGACAATGACCGGCAGGTGGCGCGGCATGAGCGGCAAGGCCCCCCGGAGCAGTCGCTCGGCCGAGGGTGAGTCGCCGAGATCGGTGAAGCAGACGACCAGCGTCCGTCTCGAGCAACGCTTCAGCACGTGATGAAAAACCGAGGCGTAATCCGATTCCAACCGCGACGGCTGGAGCGAGGTCACGTTGCGCACCAGATGCGACATTTGACTCTGCCCTTTTTTCGGTTCGGCGAACGAGCGCAGCTCGTCGTTGAAGAGCGCATAACCGACCAGGTCTCCCTTGTGCAGCGCCACCTGCGCGAGATGAACGCAGGCGTTGATCGCGTAGTCGAGTTTCCGGTAGGAGCCAACCTTCGGGCTCATCAAGCGGCCCGTATCGAGCAGGATCATCAGGCGCTGGTCCCGCTCCGTTTCGTACTGACGGGTGATCAGCTTGCCGCGCTTCGCCGTCGCCTTCCAATCGATGTGGCGGAACTCGTCGTCGCGCCGATGGTCGCGGAGCGACTCGAACTCCCGGCCTTCCCCGCGATTCGGCGCTTTCCTGCGCCCGGTCTGCATGGCCCCGGCCAGGGCAAGCTGCAAGTCCCGCGACCCTTCGCCGCCGATGTCGGGCAGGACTTCGATGCGCTGGGGCAGCTCGATTTTCGCCTGCCGCTGGATCAGGCCGAGCGGGCCGGTGATCCGGTAGAAGACCGCGCCGAACGCGAAGGCGCCCCGCTGGTAACTCTTCAGCGGGTAGGTCTGGACCGTTTCCTGCCGGGGTGCGAGGCGGAGGGCAATCGTTTGGGTGGCCTCGATGAACTCGACCGGGGGTGAGTCGACCACCTCGATGGAGACGGCGGTGTCGCTCTGGTTGAAGAGGGTGAGTTCGACCGGGAAGGTCTGGGACTGCCGCACGATGGGAGGGACGCGGCGGCGGGCGCGGAGGGCCTCCTGGGGAATGAGGACGATGTCGGCGAGGACGGCGCAGGAGAGCAGGAGGGTCAGGAGGAGGCTGGTGGCCATGCCGTCGGGAATCCAGGTCGAGACGAGGGCGAGGAGGATCGCCGTGACCAGGGTGAAGTAGAAGCGGGGCAGGAAGACCATGGGCTGTTAACTTTATAAAACGCCGTCATCCCGAGCGGGAAAAGATGACGTGCACACGGCCAAAGATGGCAAAGCCAACCCGAAACTCAAGACCGTCCGCGTGCCTGTCGCCTTTGTGTGACGCGCTGGCCAGGGTGTGATCGACGTTGTAGGTGTAGGTGGCGGAGTTGCCGATGGCGTCGGACATGCTGGCGAGGCGGCTGGTGTTGGTAATATTTGGCTTAAATGTGCTGTTAATTTAGGGCAGACAGGGCATTTAGTATAAAGAAGCCCAGTGTTGTGCATTTGCACGATAACATCACGCGTTGGGGCCTTACCATCCGGCCCATTTTTCTTCCAATAGTTTCTTCTAGCGGTTGACCAACTGGTCCCTTTTCCGACCTTTCTTTTCGCTGCATTAAGTGGGTCCTTAGCGACCTTGGCAGCATCGGCTCCCTCCCCCCAAATCGGAACCATTCCTGCAAGCGACAGGCCAGCTCCTGAGTAATCTCCTTGCGGAAAATGGGAACAGGCACGGGACAGGCACAGTCAGGCTGTTTTAGGACTGCATCAGGAGCCGGGCGAGCCGGCGGTGCGGCGCGGCAAAGGCGTAGGCACCGATCTCCTCTGCGGCGAGGTACCTCACCGTCGCCGAGACGGGCGCGCGGCCCTTCCAGGTCGCGGCCACCGCCTCCATCGTGACCGAGTAGCGGGTGATGCCGTACCGGACCGTCGCCAGCACCTCGCCACGGTCCATGCGCTGCGGATCGAAGTCGGGGAAGCGCCACAGGCCGTGCCACGGCTTGCCCTGCACCTGCTCGCAGTAGAGCCGGTCCCCGTGGCAGAGGACGGCCACCGTCTCGGTCCGCTTCAGTTGCGGCGCGCGCGACTTGACCGGAAACTCCTCGGCCCGGTCCCGCCCCTCGCACGATTCCTGCAGCGGGCAGAGGAGGCAGAGCGGCTTGCGGGGCAGGCAGACCGTCGCGCCCAACTCCATGACGGCCTGGTTGTGCTCGGACGGTCGGTTCCAGTCGAGGAACTGATCGGCCACCTGCTGGAGCCGGGCGCGCGTCTGGGGTCGCGAGATGTCGTCCGGCATGGCCAGCAACCGAGTGAGCACCCGCATGACGTTTCCGTCCAGCACCGCGAGCGGCAACCCGAAGGCGATGCTGCCCACTGCCGCCGCCGTGTAGGGACCGAACCCCGGCAAGGCCCGCAGTCCCTCCTCCGTGCGCGGCAACTCGCCTCCGGCTTTGGTCACGGCCTTAGCCAGGGCATGGAGGTTGCGCGCGCGGGTGTAGTAGCCCAAGCCCTCCCAAGCCTTGAGCACCGTGCGCTTGGGTGCCCTGGCCAGCGCCGCCCAGGTCGGGAACTGCGCCAGCCAGCGCTCGTAGTACGGGATGACCGTCACCACCTGCGTCTGCTGCAACATCAGCTCCGAAACCACGATGGCATAGGGATCGGTCGTGCGCCGCCAGGGGAGATCGCGCCTGGCCCCCGCGTACCACTGCGCCAGTTGCGCGCGTCGCGCGGGCCAGGTGGGCAAGGATTTCATTTTCAACCGCCGCCTCCTGTTTTAGGCTCGGCCATCGTGCCCGAATCCGCCAGCTTCACTTTCAAAATCAACCCCGCGCAAGCTGGGAAACTCCGCGGTATTCTCGAAGAAAAAGGATTCACGTTTCGAGAGGTACCTTACACGCTCTACGGCGCACAGAAACAAAAACTCACGGTCAATGCCTACACCTCCGGCAAGCTCCTGGTGCAGGGGCGCGGCGCGAAGGAGTTCGTCGAGTTTACCATCGAGCCGGAAATCGTCGGCGAGGCGAAGCTCGGTTACGACGAGGTGCACCATCCCGAGATGTTCCAGCCGCACCTCGGCATCGACGAAAGCGGCAAGGGGGACTTCTTCGGCCCGCTCGTCATCGCCGGGGTCTATGTCGAGGGCGACCTCCCGCGCCGGTTGCTGGATCTCGGCGTCAAGGACAGCAAGCTGATCACCAGCGACAAGAAAGCGCTCGACCTCGCCGACGAGATCAAGGATTTAGTGACTGCCTATCGATGCGAGATCGTTGTAATCATGCCCGAGAAGTACAACGACCTCTACGTCAAATTCAACAACCTGAACCGGCTCCTGGCCTGGGGCCACGCCACGGTGATCGAGAACCTGCTGATGCGCTGGCCGAAATGCCCCCGGGCGCTCTCCGACAAATTCGCGCACGAGAGCCTGATCCAGCGCGCGCTCAAGGAGCGGGGAAAGCAGATCGTGCTCGACCAACGGACCAAGGCGGAAAGCGATATCGCCGTCGCCGCCGCGTCCATCCTCGCCCGCGCCGCGTTCCTCGACCGGCTGGGCTACCTCGGGGAAAGAGTCGGCGTATCGCTGCCGAAGGGAGCGTCCGCGCAGGTGAAGGCCGCCGCGCGCGCGATCGTGAAGAAGTCCGGCGCGGACGTGCTGAAGTCGGTCTGCAAATTCCACTTCAAGACTTATCGCGAAGTCATCGACGGCGATTTGCTCGGATAACCCCTCGCCGCGACATCTCCAATCATTACCCTCATGAACACGCTCCGCCTTCATGCCCTCTCTCCTGGGGCCGGGCCTTCGGCTCAAACTCGACCAACCAAGAGCCATAGGGAAATGATTTCAATAACAACCCCTTGTCACGTGCGGTACCGAGTGGGAATTCCGCTTAACTTTACAAAGAGGTCGAAACCTCGCTCCGGCAGAGTTTGCCAAACGACTGGGAGCTGGCCAAAGTAGCGACCTTATGAGCCGACTCCGTGTTCCGATCATCCTGGGAATCCTCCTCCTTCTCCTTTTGCTGATGGCCGGGGGAACCTGGTGGTACCTGTTCGGAACCAACACCCTCTCTGCCGAGGAACTGGTCCCCGCCGACACGCTTGTTTTCGCCACGATCCCGAACGCCGCAACCGTCGTCACCGGTTACCAGTCTTCCAATCTGAAAACACTGGTCGATTCGCCCAATGCCCAACAGGGAATCGATTACGTCCAAAAGCAAATCGGACAGAAGAACATCGATCTCCTCAACGCCTTTCTGCCGAACCTCAGCGGCGAGTCGTTCATCGCCGTCACTCATTTCGACCCCGACAACCTCGGTCAGACCGGCTTCATCGCGGGCATGAAGCCCAAGGCGGGGCTGGGCAATTTCGACGCCTTTGTCAACAAACTGAAGGACACCTACCCCGATGTCATCAAGCTCGGCACCAACGGCACCGGCACGGTGGAAGGATTCGATTACCAGTGGATCCAAGGGCCCGGTGCGGCCGACAAAATTTGCGTGGCGCAAATTCACGGCTGGATCATCACCACCTGGGGCGAGGCGGCGTTGCAGGACTGGATCCTGCGCTACGAAAAGAAAGCGGCCACGCCCAGCCTCGCCCAAAATCCCGATTTCCAAAAATTGACGGCGAAGGTCGGCAAGAACCCCATGACGCTGATTTACATCGATACCCATGCGATGCTCGGACTCGTCCAAAAGCAGTTGCAAAAATCCAATCCAGCCCAAGGCAACTACCTGACCGAAAAACTCGGCTCCATGGGTGGTTCGGCTCTGACCACAAGCTTTGCCAATGGGGAGATCGTCGATCGCTTTTTCACGCAGATCCCGCAGGCGACCCTGGCCGATTCCGGTTTTGCCGCCGCCCCCTGCCCGTTCGAGACCCTGGGCTTCACCGGCCCCGATACCCGGCTTTATCTCGGAATCAGTATCGGTTGGAAACAGTACTTTAAAAATCTCCAAGAGCAGTTCGCGCAGATGCCCATCCCGCTCGGCGGTTCGCAAAATGCCGATTTCCTGAAAAATCTGGCCCAGAGCGTCGGACTCGACCTCCAGCACAACATCATCGATCCGCTCGGCTCGGAAACCTCGGTCCAGGTCGAGTGGCGCGCGGACTCGACTTATCCCGAAGTGGGACTCTTCATCAAACTCGACAAACCCGACGATTTCCAACCGACCATCAAGGCCATCATCGATGCGACACGCAAAGCCTACGAGACGACGGCGGTCATCGACGAACTGACCTCGGCCGACCGCAAGTACGCCGCGTTGAAGTTCGTCCAGGCCTCCCCCATCGTCCCGACCATGACCGAGAACGGCCCTTATTTCGGCCTTTTCATCTCCGAAAACCAGGCCGTCCGCTCCTTTCAACGGGACCCATCGGTCACCCTGGCGAACGATCCCGATTTCATCCGTCAAATCGGCGACAAACGCAACGGCGCTTCCGAGATCGTTTTCCTCAACACGCCCAAACTGCTGAACCAAGCCTACACCACGGCCCGGCCCTACATTTCGCTTGCGTCCATGTTCAGCCCTAAAATCGCCTCGATGTTGAACACCCAAAACCTGCCCGACGACCTCACCTGGCTCGCACCGATGGGCACTTGGTCCGCCGTTTATATTCCGCACGACGACAGCCTCGAGGGGTACTCCGTCTCCGGTATCGGCAACCAGGGAATCCTGCTGGCCGGGGCCACCGGATTCGCCGCGGTCGCCCTTCAGAATATGGGATTGATTCCGAATGTGGGCAAAGCATCGGCTCCGATTCCGCCTCCAACCGTCAATCCAACCCCGCCTCCGGCACTTGCGCCTGTGCCTGTGCCTGCTCAGGCACCCGTACCCGCTCCGACACCAGTGCCTACGCCCACGACTGCTCCTGCGCCTACTCCCGTACCCGCGCCACCCGTTAGCACCCCGGCGACTGTAACCAATACCACCGCCTCGCCTGCCCCTCCTGAAGCCGCACCACCGACTCCCCCACCGGATACGTCGGTAAATCCGACCAACGCGCCGCCCGTTAACGCGCCCAACAACGCCACCAACGCTCCTCCGGTTTCCCCTCCCCCAACCGATTCCACCACGAATGCACCTCTCTCGAATCCTGCTTCCGGCCAAGCGGACTAAAGTCATCTCGCTTTTTTTGATCGCGCTGGCCTGGTTGGCAACGGCTGCGGCACTTTCCGCCCAGCCCGCCTCGCCGGACGAAAGCGTAGCCAGTCCAACCGAAAAGTCCGTTTTCGAGGAATGGGTCCTCATTGTCCTCGACGGAAAACCGTGCGGGTATGGTAGCACCATTACCACCCAAACCGATACTCCCACCGGCCCTCAATTCCATACCGTCCACCAGGAGGAATTCGTCGTTAAACGACTCTCCACCGATCTTAAGATCGTCCAAACTTCGGACGTAACCGAGGATGCCGACGGCGGTGTCCTGAGCTTCGAGCAAAACAACTCCGGACTCGGGAGCGAGATCAAATCGACCGGCGTTCGGGAAGGCGACGATCTCGTCGTTTCCAGTCGCGGCGAGACGCAGCGCTATCACATTCCCCGGCTCGACGCGCTTGGGCCCGAAAAGGTCCGGGAACTGAGCAATGAAGTCCCCCTCAAGCCCGGCCAGACCTTTTCCTTTAACACGTTTTCCAGCGAGTACCCCCAGGCCGTCGTGGTCGAGAAAGGTACCATCGTGGGGCAGGAGACACGCAAGGTCGGCGGGACCAACCGCAAACTCTGGAAACTCACCAGCGAACTCAGCATTATGCCCGGACTCCTTTCCACCTTATGGGTGGACGACCGGAACAACGATGTCGAGGGCCTGACGGTCCTACCCGGCATCGGCGATCTCCACGAATACACCTCCGACCGTGCGACCTGCATGGAGAAGATGCAGGGCACCGAGATTTTCGCTCCCTCTCTGATCCGCCCCCAGCGCGGCATCCCCTCACCCGCCGACGATTTCAAGGCCGACTATCGCCTGACCCTTACCGATCCCACCAAACAACTCACTCTCTGGGACGATGGCGAGCAGCGTATCCTCTCCTCCGGCCCCGGTTCCAGCGTGATCGAGGTGACAGCAGAGGCCATCTCCCCCGACGAGGTGAAGTGGCAGTTGCCCCATGCGGACACACCCGAGCTCCATCCCTACCTCCAGGCCTCCGCGTATCTCGAGGTCGATTCCCCCGAAATCCAGGCGCTCGCCAGGCAAGCGGTCGGGGACGAAAAAAATCCCGTGGTCGCCGCCCACCTCATCGAGAAATTCGTCCGGGACTACATCACGAAAAAAGACCTCAGCGTCAACTTCGCCTCCGCCGAAGAGACCGCCAAGTCCCGCGAAGGGGACTGCACCGTCCATGCCATCCTCTGTGCCGCGATCGGCCGGGCGGCGGGACTCCCCACTCGCTGCGTCGTCGGTCTCGGTTATATTCCGCCCGGCGCTTCCGAACCGACTATCGCCAATTCGACCGACAAGGACACCGGGATTTTCGGCTTTCACATGTGGGCGGAAGCCTGGGTCGGCCCGAACCAATGGGTCCCCATGGATGCGGCGCTCGATGGCTTCGACATCGGCCACATTGCCATCGCCAAGACCGCCCTCGAGGAAATCAACCCGCTCGTCGACCTGAACCGGCCCATTCTTCAGCTGATGGAAAACCTCAAGATCGAGGTCGTTAAAACCGTGCCTAAAGTCCAAGTCTCGACGACCCCGGAGGCTCCGCCATCGCCGGTCTCTGCACCGGATCAACCCGCTTCCATCCCGGTCGCCCGCCCAGCGCCTCCCCCGACTGCTCGAACTCCGGATAGTTCTCCCTCCGGCCTGCCCTTGGATTAGGGCGAGTTCATCATTAGATAACCCCCGCCTTCTCCAACTCCTCGAGCCGACGCTGGTTTTTCTCGTCGATCACCTCGGCCAGGCTCGGCAGTTCCAGGAGCACCTCAAGGCAGAACGATATTTCCGCGTCCTGAAAACCGGTCGTCTCCATCCCCCGTTTGTCGAGCGAAACATAGACCCAGGCAAACTGCTCCCCGTTGAGCACACGGAATTGCAGGTGCTGCTCCCACATGATCTCCTCCACCGCCTTCACCTCCAGCGTCCCCTCCATTTTCGGAATCACCTGCTCGACTTTCTCGAAACGCTCCAGCCACGAAACGACACACTCCGAAACAAGCGTCCGATCGAGTTCCTCCTCGAAGACCGCGATAAATCCCTTCTGAATCATGCGTCAGTGTACCCAGCCTCGCCCCCTCATCAAGTCCCGGACACATGCCCTATTCATCGCGCGGTCCGCGATTTTCTCATAATTCCCCTTGCCGCACCTCCGGCCCCGACTATCGTAATGTCATGGTCCATGGCCGCGACCTCTCCTACAACTCCAAGGTTGAAGGGAACATCGTCCTCACCACGTTGGACGCCTCCATCAATTGGATGAGGAAAAACTCGCTCTGGCCGATGCCCATGGGCCTCGCCTGCTGTGCCATCGAACTCATGGCCGCCTCCTGTGCCCGGTTCGATATCGCCCGCTTCGGCGCCGAGGTCATGCGCTTCTCCCCGCGCCAGAGCGACCTCCTCATCGTCGCGGGCACCGTCACCTACAAGATGGCCCTCTCCTCCAAGCGCATCTACGACCAGATGCCCGACCCGAAGTGGGTCATCGCCATGGGGGCCTGCGCCTCGACCGGCGGCATGTACCGCAGCTACGCCGTCCTCCAGGGCATCGACCAGATCGTCCCCGTCGATGTCTACATCTCCGGCTGTCCGCCCCGGCCCGAGGCGCTCCTCGAAGGCCTGATGCGCCTCCAAAATAAAATCATGACCGAGAAATCGGTCATGGCCCAAAAAAGCGTCCCTCCCCTCCCCGTCGGCCGCATGGGTTGAGCCAAGCAGACCAAACGAACATGAAAGCGCTCCCGATGCTGGATCATGTTGCTCTTTGGTATGCGCGATTTTTTAGTATTTTATTTTTCGTACTCGCGTGGAGTACCTACGTTCCCGCCCTGCCTGTTCCCGATTGTCTATATGCGGTCGGAATAAACTCTTCAAAACACTGGTACTGGTGGCAAAATCCAAACAATCTTCATATGGATCAGGCTGCGATGATGATTGCATCTCTTACCCTTATACTTGGTTTGTGGTTTTTACATTCGGGATACGTTAGAGCATACATGGCTATAGTTTCAACCTTATGTCTGGCCTATTACGTAACCTTCATCACTGTTCATAACGAACTTTATCAGTGTAACACCTTTGGCGTAGCCTTCCTTCTCGTTGTTATTGCCGGTTTTGGATCGGTTTTGTGGACAGCCATAAGTGCGGAAGTCAAATCCTAACATCTCCCATCCCCAATCCTGTTAATCATATTAATCCTATCTAAAACTCCCCTGCCCTCATTTCGTTAATTTAGTCAATTTGCTAATTCCGTAATTCTGCTCCCCATGCCCTCGCCCGACGCCATCGCCTCCCTCCAAAAGCAATTCCCCGGCAAAGTCGGCCAGGGCAAGGAATTTCGCGGCGAGTGGACGGTCGAGCTCGACCGCGACATCATCCGCCCCGCCGCCGCCCATCTGAAATACGACCTCGGCTACAACTTCCTCGTCGACATCACCAGCGTCGATTACTTCGGCGACGAACCCCGCTACGAGGTCGTCTACGAATTCTGCGTCCTCGGTGGCCCGCATGATCAGGATCACCTCCGCCTCAAAATCAAGGTCAGCGAGGATAACCCCACCATTGATTCCATCGTCCCCGTTTACCAGGGTGCCGATTGGCACGAGCGCGAAATCTTCGACATGATGGGCCTCCGCTTCGACGGCCACCCCGACCTCCGCCGCATCCTCATGTGGGATGGTTATCCCTACCACCCCCTCAAAAAGGACTTTCCGCTCGAAGGCCTCCCCAGCGACCTCCCCGGCGAAGAACCCTTCACCCGCCCCGCACCTCTGGAGGGCGGTCCGTTCGTCGCCGCTCCGGAACTCCATGCCCCCGCTCTCGGTGAAGCTGGCACCTCACTCCACGAACCCCGCGCCAAACCCGGCCAAAACTGAATTTTAGATAGGATTAATATGATGAATAGGATTATGGGAAAGCGGAGAGCATATGATTTCGTCTAACACTTCGACCAAAACTTTCGCTTCATCCGACATGCTTTCACAAAAGGTGATCGGCGAGGCTTTGCATGTTCATCGGGTCTTAGGCCCGGGTTTCCTCGAATCGATTTATCAAAATGCACTTTTGAATCGACTGAAAAAAGTGGGTTTAAAAGTACAAAGCGAACAATCACTACCAGTTTATTTTGAAGGTGACATTGTGGGTAATTTTGTAACGGATGTCATAGTCGAAGGCAGGCTTTTACTCGAACTCAAAGCTGTCTCCGCTCTTGTCAGCGCACACGAAGTCCAACTGGTAAATTATATCACTGCAACCAAAATCGAAGTGGGTCTTCTTCTCAATTTTGGATCGAAGAGCCTCGAAATTAAACGACACACGCTGGGATATCTAAATTCGAACTTAAGTGAGGAGTGCGCGGCTGAGTACTCCCCATCCTATTAATCATATTAATCCTATCTAAAAATGCCCGAGACCATCCTCGAAACCGCCGACAACGTCACCCGCGCCCTGCGTCAGGTCGAGCTCGCCCAGCCCGACTCGACTCCCCTGGGGGAAAAGCTCATCCTCAACATGGGGCCGTCCCACCCCAGCACCCACGGCGTCCTCCGCATCCTTCTCGAACTCGACGGCGAAATCGTCACCCGCGCCGTACCCGATGTCGGCTACCTCCATCGCGGCGATGAAAAAATCGCCGAAAACATGACCTACAACCAGTTCGTCCCTTATACCGACCGCCTCGACTACCTCGCCCCGCTCGCCAACAACGTCGCCTACGCCCTCGCCGTCGAAAAACTCATGGGCTGGACCGTCCCGCCGCGCGGCCAGGTCATCCGCGTCATCTGCTGCGAACTCGCTCGCATCTCCGCCCACCTCCTTGGCATGGGCGCGCTCGCCATGGACTGCGGCGCCATGACCGTCTTCCTCTACATCTTCACCGAGCGCGAAAAAATCTACAACCTCATCGAGCTCCTCACCGGCGCCCGCTTCACCACCAGCTACACCCGCATCGGCGGCCTCACCCGCGATCTCCCTCCCGGTTTCGTTGAGCAGGCCAAGGCCTTCGTCGAGCAGTTCAAGGGCAAGATCGAGGAACTCGACCGCCTCCTCACCCGCAACAAAATCTTCGTCGATCGCAACAAGGGCATCGGCATCATCTCCAAAGAAGACGCCATCGACTTCGGTCTCACCGGCCCCAATCTCCGCGGCAGCGGCGTCAACTACGATGTACGCAAGGACCGCCCCTACCTCACCTATCCCGAGTACGGCTTCTCCATCCCCACCGGCTCCGTCGGCGACGCCTACGACCGCTACCTCTGCCGCCTCGAGGAACTCCGCCAGAGCGTCCGCATCCTTGAGCAGGCCCTCGCCCACATCCCCGGTGGCCCCATCAACATCGGCGACGGCAAAGGCTTCCTCCCCCGCAAAGACAAGGTCCTCACCAAAATGGAGGAACTCATCCACCAGTTCATCCTCGTCACCGAAGGCATCCAGGCACCGGTCGGCGAAGTCTACTTCGGCGCGGAAAACCCGAAGGGCGAACTCGGTTTCTATATCAATAGCCGTGGCGGCGGTGTTCCCTATCGCCTGAAAATCCGCGCCCCCTCCTTTGTCAATCTCAGCATCCTGTCGAAGCTCCTGCCCGGGCACATGATGAGCGACGTGGTCGCAATCCTTGGTAGTCTCGACTTTGTTATGGGAGAATGTGACCGATGAATACCAAAGCAATCAGACGATCTCTCCTCATTGCGGTACCTTTGCTGCTTACCTTTTTTGTTCTGAAGGGCTACTCAAAATTCACCGAGGGTAATTTCGAAAAAATCCACAACGGCATGACCACTGATGAGGTCAAGGCCGTTCTCGGCAGTCCCACATCCGAGGTCATACAAACCGATTATCAAGCGTTTGACGGCCTTTCGGGCGGCCCGGCTGATATTGCTTTTCAGGCCGAAAATAAGGTGCGCCACGCTCGGCGACCTTTGAATACCACCTATAATTATATCAACTCTTCCACGCGTATCGAAATCGACTTCGCTCGCGACATTGTCGTTTCCAAAAAAGGCACCTTCAAATGACTACCACTATCATGGCGCAACTGACCCGGAGCCGTTTTCCATTCGCGATGTTCTTGGCCATCGCCCTCGCCCTGCTCCTCACCGCCTGCTCCAAGCTCACCGAAGTGAACTTGCAGAAAATCCACAACGGCATGACCACCGCCGAGGTCAAGACCATCCTCGGCGATCCGACCGACACGCAAACGGGCAGCGTCCTCGGCATCAGTGGCACCACCTACCTCTACCACACCGCCACTTCCGACGTAAAAATCACCTTCCTCAACGACAAGGTCATCAGTACCGACGGGGAATTCAAATGATCGAATCGGTTGGAAGAACAGGGCATTTTTAACAGGAACACATGAAAGCAGGAAATACATGAAAAAAATCACCCTTGGATTTCTTCTCGTCGGCGTGATGACGATCCTGGCTATAGGTTATTGGGCTTTGGGCATCTTTTCCGAAGGTGTAACCGCAGGAACATTTTCCAAAATACAGGATTCCAAACCTCCCTTGACAACCGATGAAGTAGTCAACCTGCTCGGTCAACCCTCCCATATCGACGAATCCGAATCCACCGGCGTTAAAGGCGAGGTTTATTATTACCCCTGGCATAAAAGCGAAATGAAGATCGTCTTTGTCAACGGCACCGTCTTCCACGCCGAATATACTCCTGACAAAAAATCATAACCGTGCCTCCTTTCATGTATTTCATGATTTCATGTTTTCCTGTTAAAAAATCTTGTCCATGAGCGCCAACCCCGTCGTCGATCCCTCCACCCAGACCGTCTCTCCCGCCGCCGTCTACCCCGGCGCCCTCGATCCGACGCACGCCGCGCCCGTCCTCCCCACCGGCTTCGAAGCCCAGGCCGACGAACTCGTCTCCCACTATCCCGTCTCCAAGCGCAGCGCCTCGCTCCCCCTCCTCCATCTCTGGCAGGAAACCTTCGGGTACATCTCGCCCGAAGGCATCGAATGGATCGCCGCCAGACTAGGCCTCCAGCCCATCAACATCCTCGAACTCGTCACCTTCTACCCCATGTTCCGCCAGCACCCCGCCGGCAAAATTCAGATCAAAGTCTGCCGCACCCTCTCCTGCGCCATGGCCGGCAGCTACGCCCTCTGCGACCACCTCCGCGAAAAATGCGGCGTCGGCGAACCGGACGCCCACGGCCTCGCCCTCAGCCCCGACGGCAAGTACTCCGTCGAATTCGTCGAATGCATCGCCTCCTGCGGCACCGCCCCCGTCATCATGATCGACGACGACTTCCACGAAAACGTCACCCTCCCCCGCGCCGACGAACTCCTCCGCCAATACAGCTGAATTTAGACGGAATTAACGGAATTACGGAATTTTAACATGGACAACCGAAAGAATGGAACCCATCGCGGCGAAGATGCCTTGACCAGGCGCGTCATAGGGCTGGCGATGAAAGTCCATCGAACCCTCGGTTGCGGTTTTTTGGAATCAATTTATGTCAGTGCCCTGGAAATTGAATTACGCAACAATGGCATCTTCTATCAACGCGAAAAGCGCTTCCATGTTTTTTATGAAGGCGTTGAAATCGGTTACTTTGATGCCGATCTCGTTGTAGAAAATCGGCTGGTTACCGAAGTAAAAGCCGTCGAAGCTCTTGCGGTGGCTCACTCCGTCCAATTAGTGAACTACCTCGCGGCGGGCAAACTCGAACTCGGTCTCCTTCTTAATTTCGGAGCCAAGAGCCTTGAATTCAAAACCAAAACTCGACTCTATTTACAGCCTTCGGAAGCACCCGATCTTCAATCTTAATTTTCCCCTAATTCCGTAATTCCGTTAATTCCGTCAAAAATTCTTCTTCTTATGCCCATCGCCGAGAAACGCCTCATCTCCGAGCATATCGACCAGCCCGGTTACACCGTCGATATCGACTGCTATCTCAAGTACGGCGGTTACCGCGACTTGCAGAAGGCCCTCACCATGAAAGGTCCCGACATCGTCGCCGAGGTCAAGGTCTCCGGCCTGCGCGGACGTGGCGGCGCCGGATTTTCCTGCGGCATGAAATGGGGCTTCATCGACCCCAAGAAAAACACCAAGCCCGTCTACCTCATCTGCAACGCCGATGAATCCGAACCCGGCACCTTCAAGGACCGCCAGATCATTTACAAGGACCCGCACCAGCTCCTCGAAGGCATGGCCATCGCCTGCTACGCCAACAACGTCCACCTCGCCTACATCTACATCCGCGGCGAATTCGTCCTCGGCGCGAAGATCCTCGAAAAAGCCATCGCCGAAGCCAAGGCCCGCCGTTTCCTCGGCAAGGGCATCGCCGGTACCAAATACGACGTCGAAATCTACGTGCATCGCGGCGCGGGCGCCTACATCTGCGGCGAGGAAACCGGCCTCATCGAGTCCCTCGAAGGCAAGCGCCCCTACCCGCGCATCAAGCCCCCCTACTTCCCCGCCGTCCTCGGCCTCTACATGTCGCCCACCATCGTCAACAACGTCGAGACCCTCTGCAACATCAAGCACATCGTCGCCATGGGCGGTGCTGCCTTCGCCAAACTCGGCACACCCAACAACACCGGCACCCGAATGCTCTGCGTGAGCGGCGATGTCGAAAAGCCCGGCTACTTCGAATTCGAGGTCGGCGCGCTCACCATCGGCCAGCTCATCAACGACGTCTGCGGCGGCATCAAAGGCGGACGCCAGCTCAAAGCCGTCATCCCCGGCGGTTCCTCCGCCAAGGTTCTCAAGGCGGGCGAGCGTTATAAAATCAAATCGAAAAAGCCCGATGGCACCATCGAAGACAAGGAAATCGGACTCGAAGACATCCCCCTCGACTTCGACACCCTCGCCGCCACCGGTTCCATGGCGGGCAGCGGCGGCATTATTGTCATGGACGAGACCCGCGACATGGTCGAATGCCTCTCCAACATCGCCGTCTTCTACGCGCACGAATCCTGCGGCCAGTGCACCCCCTGCCGCGAAGGTTCCCTCTGGATGAAGAAAATTCTCCATCGCCTTGAACACGGTCGCGGCCACCCCGACGATGTCGGCCTCCTCAAAAATGTCGCCGATAACATCGCCGGAAAAACCATCTGCGCCTTTGGCGAAGCCTGCGCCTGGCCCGTGCAAAGCTTTGTCGTCAAATTCAAGAACGAGTTCGAAAGCCGCGCCCTCGGTAACGGCTCTCTCCTGCCCAAAAAAAACGGCCTGCTTCCCGTTGCCACCCCAAAAACGGAAACCGTCTAAAAAATATGCCATGGTCTTGCCCTGCCGCCACTTCCCGCTACGATTTTCATTGTTAGTCAAACCCAACCAACAAGTCAGAAAGGACACATGAAATACATCAAGCTCTTTGCACTGATCGGTGCGGTCGCCTTGTCGGCCGCTCTCGTGTCGGCCTGCGCAGATAAAACTCCGCCGCCGCCACCACCACCAGCTCCGGAAGCGGTTCATCCGAATTCCTAAGCGGTAACCTTTGCGTCGGGTCGTCACGGCCCGGCGCAACGGAGTCTTTCCAGTCGTTCCGAAGTCAGTCGTCTCCAACTCCTCTTCGCTGCTGTGAAAAATCCGTTCGATCACGATCTCCTGCCCGCCGACGCGCCGTTGCTCAACGTGCAGGTCGATGGCGTCTGGATGCAGTTCCCCCGCGGCCTCAATGCGATCGAGGTCGCCCGCCGCGCTGGCAAATTCGTTCCCCATTACTGTTACCACCCCAAGCTCTCCATCTCCGGCAACTGCCGGATGTGCCTCGTCGAACTCGGCTCCCCGAAACTCGACCACGACCGCAAGCCCGTCCTCGCCGCCGACGGCAGGCCCGAAATTTCCTGGATGCACAAGCCGCAAATCGGCTGCGCCACCCTCGTCGCCGAGGGCATGGGCCTCCGCACCGATTCCCCCATGGTCGAGGAATGCCGCAAAGGCGTCATGGAATTCCTCCTCATCAACCACCCGCTCGACTGCCCCATCTGCGACCAGGCGGGCGAATGCAAACTCCAGGAATACTCCGTCCAGTATGGCAACGACGGCAGCCGCTTCACCGACGACAAAGTCAAGAAACCGAAGCGCGTCGATATCGGCGAACGCATCGTCCTCGACGACGAACGCTGCATCATGTGCTCCCGCTGCATCCGCTTCTCCAAGGAAATGGTCCACGACGACGTCCTCGGCTTCATCGACCGCGGCAGCCACACCACCCTCGCCGTCCATCCCGGCAAACGCCTCGACAACAACTACTCGCTCAACACCGTCGATATCTGCCCCGTCGGCGCTCTCACCACCAAGGATTTCCGGTTCCAGATGCGCGTCTGGTTCCTCAAGGAAACCAAAAGCATCTGCACCGGCTGCGCCACCGGTTGCAACACCCTTGTCGGCAGCCGCGAAAATCTCGTCTACCGCCAGACGCCCCGCGAAAACGAAGCCGTCAATTCCCACTGGATGTGCGACCAGGGCCGGCTCGGCTTCCACTATATTCATCTCCCCGAACGGCTCGTCCAGCCCATGGCCAAGGTCGGCCAGGGCAAACTCCCCACCCCTTGGGCCGAACTCATCCCCAGCCTCGCCGCGCAATTGCGCACCCATGCTCCCAAAAAAATCGCCATCGTCGCCTCGGGCCGACTCACCAACGAGGAAGCCTTTCTCCTCGCCGAAATCCGCCATCTCCTCGGCGGCGAGGACGTCCTCACCGATATCGTCCCCCGCACCGGCGAAGCCGACGGCATTTTGCGTAGCGCCGACCTTAACCCCAACTCGCGCGGTCTCGAACTTTTCGGCCTCTCCGCCCAAGGCCAGAACCTCGGTCAGATTCGGCACGGCATCGACACCGGTCGCATCGACGCCCTCTTCGTCCTTCACGAGAATCTCCTCGATACCGCCGCGTGGCCCCTCTCGACCGTCCGCAACATCAAGCTCCTCGTCGTCCAATCGATCCTCCCCTGCCCCACCAGCGAGCTGGCCGACTTTGTTCTGCCCGGAGCCAGCTTCGCCGAAAAACGCGGCTCGATGATCAATGGCGAGGGACGCCTCCAGCGTCTCAACAAGGCCATCTCGACTCCCGGCCACGCCCTCGACGACTGGCAAATCCTCCTCCAATTAAAAGCGGCGCTCGGCGGCGGCAACGGCCTCCATAGCATCGAGGAAGTCTTCAAAGCCATGGCCGAAGCCACTCCTGCCTTCGCCGGACTCTCCCTCAGCAAAATCGGTGACCTCGGCCTTGACCTGAAACTGCCGGACGCTTCCACTCCCCCACGCGCCATCCCCTCGCCCCACTCCGCGATTTAAATCCCAACTTGATTTCCCTTTCACTCCTTATCCCGCCTTGATTTGCCCTTCTGAGGTCCGCTCGTCATGATCACACTCGCCGATTTACTCTTGGGTTTATTCACCCTATCGGGCACCATAGCGGGCATATTCGTTGGAGATGATCGGTTGGGACTATTCGGAGGTATTGGCGGGGCCATCGTCGGACTCCTTATGTTCGGTTACATCGCTGGCATCCTTGGCCGATGGAATGACCGACAGACCCTTCGCCGAATGAGACGGGAATTGGCCCCGCTTTCCGTCCGCGAATTACGTAGTCGATTGAGCACCTCGCTTACTCCAAACTATATTCTCGTGGAGCTTAAACTCCGTGGTGAGAATATCTCGGAAGATATCGAAACGATTCTCCGGATGCTTGAACATGAAGTCTCCTACCGACGCATTTTGGGATGGGCGGCCTTTCTTTCGGGTTTCCCTCAATGGGCCGATTCGATTCGGGGATATAATCCGAACCGATCGGTTTTCGAATGCCAAAAAAAGGTCGCGGAATTACGTCGTCGAATCGAAACCGTGCAATCTCCCCATTACGCATGATCTTGCCCACCTCATTTTTCTTCGCCGACCTGCCCGCCAGCATTCCTGCGTGGTTCATCGATGCCATCGTCTCCATCATCAAGATCTTCGTCCTGATCAATGTCATCCTCGGACTCGTCTCCTACACCGTCATGGCGGAGCGCCGACTCAGTGCGGCGATCCAGGACCGCATCGGCCCGAACCGGGTCGGCATCCCGCTCGGCGGGGTCAGCATCTTCGGCTTCTTCACCATGCCGAAGTGGACGTGGTGGGGACTCGGCCAGCCGCTCCCCGACGCCCTGAAGTTCATGCTGAAGGAGGAGTTCACTCCGGCCCACGTCAACAAGGTCTACTTCTGGCTCGCCCCGGCGATGGCCATGGTGCCAGCCCTTCTCACCATCTGCGTCATCCCCTTTTCCAGCACCCACTCGGTTGTGCTGCCCCTGGTCGGCTATACGATGAAGTCGCCGGGCGTCATCGCCGATGTCGGGATCGGTGTGCTGCTCGTCTTTGCCCTCGCCTCGCTCAGCGTTTACGGAATCGTCCTGGCCGGGTGGGCGTCCAACTCGAAGTACCCGTTTCTCGGCGGCATCCGCTCCAGCGCCCAGATGATCTCCTACGAGGTCTCGATGGGGCTTTCGGTCATCCCGGTGTTCCTGGTCATGGGCGATCTTCGACTCTCGGACGTGGTCGATTACCAGGCGGTCAATGGCTGGACTGCGCTGCCGTTCCTCGCGCCTACCTGGCCGTGGCATGTGTGGCGCAGCTACATCCTATGGGTGCCGATGGCGGTCTCGTTCCTGGTGTTCCTGGTCTCGGCGTTTGCGGAGACGAACCGGCTGCCGTTCGACCTGCCGGAGAGCGAGACGGAGTTGGTGGGGGGGTACCACACGGAGTACTCGGCGATGAAGTTCGCCCTGTTCTTCCTCGGGGAGTATGCGGCGATGATCGTGGCGTCGTGCCTGATGGTGACGCTGTTTTTCGGGGGGTGGAGCCTGCCGATTCCGCTCTACATGTCGTGGCAGGACCAGTGGTGGAGCCTGCTGATTTACCCGCTGGTGTTCCTGTTCAAGATGGCGCTGTTCATCGTGCTGTTCATCTGGGTGCGGTGGACGCTGCCGCGGTTCCGGTACGACCAGCTGATGGCCTTGGGGTGGAAGTGCATCCTGCCGATCTCGCTGGGGAACATCGTGGTGACGGGGGTGCTGCTGGCTTGGATCGGGTAGGGGCAAAAATGGCCTAAATGTGCTGCAATTTTAGGTCAGACTGGGCATTGAGTGGAAGGTGTTGCGGGGGAGTTGGTTGGGGTGTTGACTTTTGGGTCTGGGATTGCGGGCGAGCGATTTTGTCATAAAGTGGGCGAAACATGCCGATTTTCTCACAGGATGAGGTAGGCGTCCTCTTGCTCGCGGGGTTGGCTGCGTTCTTGAGTTGGGGGAACTTTTCGAGGCAGATGATCGCGATCCGACCTTACCGGTACCGACCGTCGTCGCGATTTCCTTTGTATGGTTCAGTGGTTTTGTCGGGGGTGGCGCTGTTTTTTGTCCTGACGAAATGGAGTTCGCACGATGTGCGCGACAGCGGGCCGTACATTTTTTTCTATTTCGTGCTGGGTATGGGCTGGCTGGGCTTGGATCGTGTTCGATGCGCTGACGACGGCGGTCGAGACGATCAGCATCGAACGCGATGTGGCCGGAGGAATTCGGGCGGGAGGATTCTGGGTTGCGGCGGGGCTGATGCTCGGTCGGGCCGTGGCGGGGAAGTGGGTTTCCCTGGAGGACACGAACACGGACTTTCTTCGGCTCGGCTGGCCGGTCCTGCTCCTGCTCGCGACGGCCACGCTGATCGAGCGGCCACTTCGTCACCCACCACCGGCGCGGGACGGCTCGCCAGCGTCAGCGTCCCCATCGCGGGCACGACGGCGACGGTGGCCTACGCCTACGATTCGGCCAACGGCCAGCTCCTCGACTCGGTCACCGACCGCGCGGGCAACACGACCGGCTACCAGTACGACGCCCGGTTCCTCAAGACGCAGGAAACGGCCTCCAACGGGGCGATTACGCAATACGTCTACGATCCGCTCGGACGGCTGGCTATGCAGACCGACGCGCTCGGCAACGCGACCCTGTGGGGCTACGACCAGTTCGACCAGGTCACGCAAATGGTCTATCCCGACAGCACGCAGCAGACCCCTCGCGTGGCCACCTACACCTACGACGCCTTCGGCAAGCTCCTGACCCAGGGCGGCACGGGGCAATACCCCGTCACCTACGGATACGACGCGGCAGGCAACCGCGTCAGCCTGACCGATGGGAACAATTCGCAGACGCAGTGGGGCTACGACGGCCTCAACCGGGTCACGAGCAAGACTTACGCGGACGGCAGCGCCTACCACTACACCTACGATCCGGCGGGCAATCTCGCCTCGCGCGTCGATGCGCTGGGCCGCACGACCCAATATCATTATAACGCCTACAACCTCGTTTCGCAGGTCGTCTATCCGACCAATCCGGCCGTCAGCTTCCAGTACGACGCTCTGGGGCGCCGCACCCAGATGACCGACGGCAGCGGCACGACCACCTGGGCCTGGAACAGCGCCGGCCAAAATACCGGCTACAGCCAAAGCGCCGTGGGACAGGGAATATCCTATGGCTACGATGCGGAAAATCACCGCACGCAAATGGTAGCCGCCGCTGTCCCTAGCGGCGGTCAGCCTTGGACCACGCAATATGGCTATGATGCTTCTGGCCGCCTCATCACCCTGCTCGATAGCCGGGTTTCCAGCACGAACCCATTCACCTACGCCTACCAGGCGGGCACGAACTGGATCGCGGGCCACAGCAACGCTGACGGCTCCGGCACGCTCAATCAATACGACGTGCTCGGCCGCCTGACCCGCGTCACTGCGGCCAATGGATCGGGCGCGGCGATTAACACCTACGCCTACAATTACGATGCCGCCGGACAGCGCACCCAGGAGGCCAGCACGATTGGAACGCGCAATTTTGGGTATGATAATTTGCGGCAGCTCACCAGCGCCTACCGGGTCGACGGGGCGGGCAACCCGCAGCCGAATTACAATTTTGGCTATGCTTTCGACGCCATCGGCAACTGGACCAAGGAAACCAGTGGGGCGGGCGAGCTCGACTTTACTGCCAACCACCTTAACCAATACACGGCGCTTTCCGGAGCAGGATTTGCCCAGCCCGCCATTCCGCAGTATGATCTTGATGGCAACATGACCTCCGACGGCCAAGGCAAAACCTACGTTTACGACGAGGAAAACCGTCTCGTCGAAGTCGACGCGCCCAACAACGCTACCGTTGCCAAGACCGTAAACGTCTATGACGGCCTCAGTCGCCGCGTCGAAAAGAGAACGTATGGTTCGAGCGGAACGCTGCTGACTACGACTCGTTACCTCTATGACGGCCTCTTGCCGATTGCGGAATATGATTCGGGGAACAATCTGATCACCAGCTACACGCGCGGCCTCGACCTCAGCGGCTCGATGCAGGGCGCGGGCGGTATCGGTGGATTCCTGGCGATGACCAATGTAAGCGGAAATTCCTACAGCTACTTCACTGATGGCAACGGCAATGTTGTCGATCTGACCGATGCTTACGGCAATTCAGCAGCGCACTACGAATACGATCCCTTTGGGAATGTGGTTGCTCAATCCGGCTCTCTCCAGCAGAACTACCAGTGGTCCTCCAAGGAAACAGATGCGAATACGGGCCTCGTTTACTACGGATATAGGTTCTATAATCCTACACTAGGAAGATGGAGTAACCGAGATCCACTTGAAGAACGCGGAGGACTTAACTTATATTCTCTTGCAACCAATCACCCCGTAAGGGCTATTGACCCATTCGGATTAGATGAAGATGATCCATGGGTCGAGGCAGATTGCATTCATCTCGGGCTGCGGGATGGTGCTCTGTTGTATTTGGGATTAGGCCTTACTGTTGAAATAAAAGCCCAAGTTGAATGGTGCACCTGCTGCAATACTGTTACTCACGAGGTTAAACCAACATTTTTAGGTTCAATGAAGGCCTCTATTAGTGCTGAGTGCGATTTGGGAATCGGATTGGGAGGTGGAATATTCTTCACAGGGGGAGATTTTGAAGCTGCCATAAAGGGGCCTCAAATCACCTTGTCGGGCGAAGGCTTCTATCAAAGGGAGTGCAATGGAACGGAACATGGATACGGCTTTGATGTCTCGACTGAGGGGTTTATCGGAGTAGAAACCGACACAGCCCTTGAAATCGGCTTATATGGTTCCGTGGGCGTTAAATACAAGCTGGAGCTAGGCCTAAAGGATATTAGCGCACATGGAGCCACTGCTTACGCAGATGCAACCATCACTAAGGAATTTGAGGTCAATCTGGGTTTGGGAGCGGCCGAAATCGGTGGCTCCCATAATCTTGCACCTGAGCAAGAACATGAGGATGTCATGGCTCACATTCATTGGTAGAAGCATAGATGAACAAAACCCATCGCAACCAACTCCAAACACTATATATAGTATTTGGATTGTGTGTTTTTCTATTTCTAATAGGTAGTTTTGTATTTGTTCGAAGTTTGCAAAAATCCTTAGCTCAAGCTGATTTTGTTAACTATGGTGTTGCTACGTCAGGACAGGTAGAGGAAATTAGTCATAACGCAAGAGATGATTATCCAAGCGACGAAGTAACCTATTCTTTCAGCGATTCGTCTGGAGATACTCACAAAGCATCAACATTTGTTTATCCTGAAGTATTAAAGAACTTATATCTTGGAGACAAAATTCCAGTTATTTATAAAAAGAACAATCCATCAGAAAGTGAGAGTTCCTTGTTAGAAGATGATAGCTCTAGCATGACGACATTTATACTAATCGGATTATTTGTTTCCTTTTTATCGTTGGCAGCTCTGATTCGAATTTTGATTCTGATATATAGATTTAAAAAAGTTGGTTGCTTGGGGATTTCAACTATCGGAACGGTTACGGAAATCAAAGCTCAGTGGGGAACTAATATGTACGATTCAAATTTTCTTGTTAAATTTCAATTTACAGATATATGCTTATCCCGTTGACTCCCGTAGTGTCATTTTCTCGTAGCCCAAGGCAATTTTCCTGGTGGCCAGCCCCAGCAAAGTCTGGAACGCGGCCATGGGAGTCTTGCGCCGGTTGAAGCGAAACACGAATTCATCGAGGTA
>CAJCII010000023.1 GCA_903970335.1 Bacteroidota bacterium
GCCCCCGGTTTTGCCGTCTCCCTGGAACCGACCGGAGGCAGCCCGGCCCCCACTGGCCCTATTCTTTTTGCTGTCGCCCCCATTGAGTGATACGCTAAGCATAATTTAAGGCACCTACACGTATGGCTGAGGTAAAAAACATCTGTCTGGAAGCTCTCGAACGCCACTGCACCAGCGGCGACACCGGTCGCCTTGACCTCATCCACGGCACTCACGAAGGACAGGTCTATACCCAGGACCATTTCATCGTCCACGCCCAAATCGGCAGCGTCGATGGGATCCCCGCCCTATTTCGACTCTTCGACTGGGGCGACGCCGAGACCACCTGGCAGGCCGGAATCGTGGCCGACCAGCCCACGCTCCACCTCCCCATGGACACCGCCAGTGTCCTCTACGCCGAACACCTTCAGGAACTCGCCGATCTCGAGGCCCGGGACAAGGAACGGATCGATCAGGTCCTCTCCTCGCCCGAAATGGTCGCCGGCGACGCCGTGGGTCTCAGCTCCATCCTCAAGTTTTACACTATTTGGCTTGAGTGTAGTGACAAGGAAGTCATGCCCGAAGGCTTCGCCCTCTCCGATAAATCCAAAAACAGCTACGTCATCGGTCGGTCCGAGGAATGCGACCTCATCTTGAACCATCCCAGCATCGACCCGCTCCACTGCGGCGTCATTCTTGAAAAAGGCGTTGTCACCATCTGGGACCTCGGTGCCCACGCCGGCGTCCGCATCAATGGCTCGCCCGTCACCCAGGAAATCCTCAAAGTCGGCGACGTCATGACCCTCGGTGCCCTCGATCTCAGCGTCCGCTTCCAGTTGCGCCGCCCCAACATGAACCGGCCCGCCATGGCTGCGGCCCCCGCTTCCGCCAACACCACCACTCTACCCATGCCCAAGGTGGCACCTCCGTCCAAGGACATGCCCAAGGGGCCGATTACTTATGAAAAGGTGTCGAAGCAACTGAAGGAAGGTGACAAACCGAAGGCATTTTTGTCTAAATTAGGCTCTTTGTTTGGTGCAAAGAATCGCAAGTAAGTTAAGCTCGCCCCGAATTCACCTCCCTCGCCATGCACATCCTCCTGATCGACGACAGTTCCTCGACCCGCAGCCTGCTGCGTACCCTCATCAATTCCGGCCAGGCCGTGCGCCATGAAATCAGCGAAGCCGCCAGCGGCGAGGAAGCTCTCCAAAAAGTCGCCTCCGGAGAAATCAACCTCCCAGACCTCATCATCGCCGACATCAACATGGGCGGCATGAACGGCTACGACTTGTGCCGCGAATTTCGCCAGCGCTACGGCACTTCCTCCGACTTGGTTCCCTACATCATCATCGTCACCGCCAACGAAGGCATGGACGTCATCACCCAGGCCCTCGACTCCGGGGCCAACGATTACATGCCGAAGCCGGTCAACGTCAAAGTCCTTCAAGTCCGCCTCCGCGTCGCGGAACGCCTCCTCGCCCAGGCCAAAAGCGGCGTCGTTTCCAACTACGGTGCGCATTCGCCTCCTCCGGACACCGCACGGGCAACCGCACCCCCCGCGCCCCAAAACGAAGGTAGCCCGCAGGAAAGTCTCATCGCCCAGGCCATCGAATTCGCCGACGCTCCCATCGCGCTGGTTGAAGTTAACGACCAGGACCAGTCCTTCAACATCGTCTACTCCAATTCGGCCATGACCGCCACGACTCAGTTCGACCACGATCGATTGCTCGGCCAGTCCCTCGCCGAACTCGAAGCCTGGACCCCTGAATTTCTCAAAATGGTCCTGAGTTACGTCAACCGCGGCGCCATTCTCTCCCACGTCCCTCTCTGGAGCCGCACCCGCCAGGCCGTTCCCGTCCACCTCAGCTTTTATCCCGTCCGTGCCGAGGACGACACCACCTCCCACTACCTCGTCATTCATCACTTCTAGACCCCTGTGCGCATCGTCGTCACCGGACTCCTCGGCCAGTACGCCTTCGGTGGCGTGACTTGGGACTACATCCAGTATCTCCTCGGCTTTCGCGACCTCGGCCAGGACGTCTGGTACCTCGAAGACTCCGGCGCCTGGCCCTACGACCCCGTCGGAAAAACCATCACCGCGGACTGCGCCTACAACGTCGGTTACCTCCGCGAGTTGATGACCCACTTCGGCTTCGGCGACCATTGGATCTACCGTAACGGTGCCGACGGCAAGTTTCACGGTGCCGGGGAAACCGCCGCACGCGACCTCATCAAAAACGCCGACCTCCTCGTCAACGTCTCCAGCGCCGGCTGGCTCAAGGACTACGACTTCGGCGTCAAACACCAGATGTTCATCGACGGCGACCCGATGTTCTGCCAGGTCAACCTCCTCGAACCGAAAAGCGCCGACTACTCCGCCCGCGTCCGCGCCCACGACAGCCACTTCACCTTCGGCCTCAACGTCGGCAACCCCGGTTGCCTCGCTCCCGAAACCGGCATCCGCTGGAAAAAAACCGTCCAGCCCATCGCCCTCGACTACTGGCCGCTGCAGGCCGACGACGCCCCCGACCGCTTCACCACCGTCATGAACTGGGCCAGCTACGCCCCCATCGAATGGCAGGGAAAACCCTATGGCCAGAAAGACCTCGAGTTCGAGCGCTTCAAGCGCCTCCCCGAACACACCCCGCAGCACCTGGAAATGGCCATGGGCCAGGGCATCGGCTCGCGCCGCCCCACCGACGAATTGCGCGGACTCGGCTGGACCATCCTCGAGGCGGGCGACGTCCTCCCCGATTACCGCACCTACCACGAATTCCTCCGCACCTCCAAGGCCGAGTGGAGCGTCGCCAAGCACGGCTACGTCCAGGGCCGCACCGGCTGGTTCAGTTGCCGCACCGCCTGCTACCTCGCCCTCGGCCGCCCCGCCGTCGTCCAGGAAACCGGCTGGAGCGACTACCTCCCCTCCGGCGATGGAGTCATCGCCTTCTCCACCCTTGATGAGGCCGTCGCCGCCATCGCCGACCTCAATGACCACTATGCCGAGCACCAGGCCGCGGCCCGCGCCCTTGCCGTCCAGTACTTCGAGGCCAGGAAGGTCTGCGCCGACCTCCTCGCCCAAGCCGGAATCGCCTGAACCCGGGGTGGGCCAAAATTGGCCTAAATGGCCTATAAATTTAGGTCAGACTGGGCATTTAAGCATTTTTGTAAAACTTGGCGCGGGACGGAATAGGCGTACATTGAGGTCATGTCGTTGCCCAGCGGACAAACCCACCGACTGCCCTCGGTGGAGAAAGGGCTGGAGCCGGACGTTACTTCCGAGGCGGTGGCGCTGCCGGGACCGTTCCGACCGGACGAGTCGTTTTTCTGGGGCGTGGCCACTTCGGGATACCAGGCGGAGGGCGGGTACAACGGGCCGGACGAGCCGCTGAACAACTGGGCCTGGGCGGAGCGGAACGGGGATGTAGTCCCCTCGGGCCGGACCTCCGATTTCTGGACGCAGGCGCACGAGGACTTCGCCCGCTGCCGGGACATGGGTCTCAACGCATTCCGCATGAGCATCGAGTGGTCGCGGGTGCAGCCGACGACGGAACTCGGACCGACGGAGGGACTCGGCCCGGGCGAAGCGTCCCCGCCCTTCGACGAGCGGGCGCTTTACAGTTACGCGCAGCGGATTGCCGACTGCCGCGCCCACGGGCTGGAGCCGATCATTACGCTGCACCATTTCGTGCACCCGGCGTGGCTGGGAACCGACGCCTGGCTTAAGCCGGAAACGGTCGATCGTTTTCTCGAATTCGTCCGGCACACCCTGACCTATTTGCTCCGCGCCCTGCCCCACGATTTCGGGTGCGCGCCGGCCCGCTGGTTCATCACGATCAACGAACCGAACCTGCTCGCCTTCAACCATTATCTCTACCGGATTTTCCCGAGCGGGCATCCGATCGGCATCGGAGCGACGGTGCAATGCCAGGCGCTGCTCCTCGAAGCACATGTGCGGGCGTACCGGGCGATCCACGAACTCTACGCGGGATCGGATACGAAACCGATGGTGAGCTTCAATAACTATGTGAGCGATCTCTACTGGAGCGATACGGCGATGCTCGATTTGATCTTCGCTCCCTCCCGCAAGGTGCCGAGGGAAAAACTGGTCGACGACCTGACCGAGCGGGCCAAGGAATTCGACGAGCGTTTCAATTCGACGCGACTTTTCCCGAGGCTCGGGCCGCGCTACTTTGTCGGCCAAGGCCTGAAGAAACTCCACCATATGGTGGCCAAAAAAGCGTTCCGCGCGCCGTGCTGGACACGGCTGACGGACCTGCTGTATGAGCGGGACGAGGTGCCGCTGGATTATATCGCGTTCGATTATTACGACCCGTTTGTGGCCCATGCGTTGCGGTGGCCGACGTGGCACGACTTCGAATCGCGCAAGCGGTCGTTCCGGGACTGGATGCTGGAGAGCGTGGCGAGCAAGTGGTGGGACTGGCGGATGCTGCCGGAGGGGCTGGCCTTTTTCGTCAAGCACCTGGGCCGTTTCGGCCTGCCGCTGCTGATTGCGGAGAACGGCATGGCGTTGCGGCGCCTGCCGGACAACAGCCCATTCCATCGCCGGGACAAACTGGCGCGGAGCCAGTACCTGCGCGAGCATGTGCGGGTGGTCAACCGGCTGGTCGAGCGGGGGCAGCCGCTGATCGGGTACCTGCATTGGTCGCTGTTCGACAACTACGAATGGGGCTCGTTCGCGCCACGGTTCGGCCTGTTCTCGATCGATTACACGGTCTACCCGGCCCGACATGCGGTGGACGCGACGGGCGACAACGCCTCGGCGACGTATGCGGAAGAGGTGCGCGAGGCGAAGCTGCAATTCGCGGCGGCGGCCCGGCGGGCGGGGAAGAAAACGGCTTCCCCGGATGCGCCAATATCCGGCGCGGCACCTGCTACAAAGATTACAAATCCAAGAGAATCGAACATTGTCTGACCCAATTACGTCCAACTAATTAGATATGATTTCACCGCGCGTCTTTACCGGAGGCGACCTGGCAACCAATGGTTACCTGCTGGAGGGAAAAGAGGGTGTGATTTGCTTCGATGCCCCCGAGGGGATGGCGCGGGAATTGATGCGGAACGAGATCAAGCCGGTGGCGCTGCTGTTGACGCACGGCCATTTCGACCACATGTGGGACTCGTTTTTGATCCAGGAGGACCATCAGTGCCCGGTGTTCGTGCACAAGCACGACGAGGGGATGGTGCTCGATCCATCGCACGCGAAGACATTCGGCGTGACGCCGCCGATCCGGGCGCCGTCCACGGTGCAGAATTTCGACGTGCCGGAACAGGGAACGGCACCGTTTGTCTGTGCGGGGGAGGAGTTCCAGATTTTCCATATCCCGGGGCACTCGCCGGGGAGCGTGGCGTTTTATCATCCGGGGTGGGGGGTGCTGATCAGCGGCGATACGCTCTTCTGCGGCGGAGTGGGGCGGTGGGACCTGCCGGGCGGGTCGCGATCGGCGTTACTGCAAGGACTGCGGAAGCACATCGTGCCGCTGCCGCCGGAGACGCGGGTCTACGCGGGGCACGGACCGCGGACGACGATCGGGCACGAGCGGGAGACGAATCCCTATTTGGATATTGTCTGAAGTGGCAAATCAGACTGCCCGCAGACTGTCCGAGAATTTTAGCCTTCGATAAGAGCGAAGGTGAAATCGTCCGGAAATTTTCCACTACCAGGCAACCGTCCGGCAGCTACTAGTTTCAATTCCAACCCGCGCCCTTGCTCCGTTTGGAGCAAGCGAACGATTTTATCCAAACCGATGTACTTCCAAACTCCATCCGTCAATAGGAGAAGCGACCAAGGTTTGACTAGAGTCGAGCTAAAGAATGTGCAGGAAGTTACGCTCCTTACAATAACCCTACGCGTCCCTCAAATATTCAATACGCAGCACTTAAGATACTGGGACCTGGGCAAATGTCGAATGTCAATGGTATAATCGGACTCTAGTGATCTTCCACAAATATATGCATTATAGATTAATCTTATCCACGACCCTATCGATTGTTGCACTAGCTTGCTTCATAGAGCCTAGGGCCAATTCGAGCCCACCAGAAACAAATCCGACTTTTCAGTTCGATTGGCAGCCGGATTTTAAAAATCAAATGCTTACTCTCTCAATAAAAAACAATGCAGATAAGCCCTTTTTAATTCAACCATCTTTTGATATCGATGCAGATTTTCTTTCTTCTGGCAATATTTCAACCTTGGGAAGTGATTATGTTAGTAGATTCCCTTCATTCAAAGATTCTATTTGCCATTTTTTTATATTGATTGTGCGCGATGATAATACGTCGTCTAAGATCATTGTGCATGGCGGTAATACCCGTCTTCCCGCACCGATGAGCCTTAATCCAGGGCAAAAAACGAAAATTCATACAATGATTTCAGATGACTACAACGAAGAAATTAAACTGGCTAATACGGTGTTATGCTTATCCCGTTGACTCCCGTAGTGTCATTTTCTCGTAGCCCAAGGCAATTTTCCTGGTGGCCAGCCCCAGCAAAGTCTGGAACGCGGCCATGGGAGTCTTGCGCCGGTTGAAGCGAAACACGAATTCATCGAGGT
>CAJCII010000024.1 GCA_903970335.1 Bacteroidota bacterium
CCGCCCTGGCCGACGGCACCACCGTTATCGACGGCTTTCTGCCCGGCGAGGACTGCCTCTGTACCATGCGCGCCCTCCAGGCCATGGGCTGCGTCATCGAAGTCGATTCAAAGACCCGCCTCATCGTCCACGGCGTCGGCGGCAAGCTGAGTCCCCCCCTCGAACCGCTCGACTGCGGCAATTCCGGCACGGCCATGCGCCTGATGGCGGGCGTCCTCGCGGGCCAGAACTTCTCCAGCCGCCTGATCGGCGATGCCTCCCTCTCCAGCCGCCCCATGAAACGGGTCGTCGATCCCCTCCGCCTGATGGGCGCCAAAATCCAGGGCCGCGGCGACAAACACACCGCCCCGCTCGAAATCACCGGCGCTCCGCTCACCGGCATCGAGTACACCCTTCCCGTCGCCAGCGCCCAACTGAAGTCCTGCATCCTCCTTGCCGGCCTTTTCGCCACTGGTACGACCAGCGTCGTCGAAACCACCCCCACCCGCGACCACACCGAGCGCCTCCTCGCCTATTTCCACGCTCCGCCCGTCATCGACGTCGCGCCCGAGGGCAAGACCAAGACGATCCGCGTTCGAGGCGGCACCAAGCTCCACGCCCGCGATTTCTCGGTACCCGGCGACTTCTCGTCCGCCGCCTTCTGGATCGCCGCCGCCGCCGCCATGCCCGGCGCGGACCTTACCGTCACCAACCTCGGCCTCAACGGCACCCGCACCGGTCTCCTCAGCGTGCTTCTCCGCATGGGTGCCCACCTCAACGAAAACATCAACGATTCCTCCTGCGAGCCCTTCGGCACCGTCCGCGTCTACGGACGCAAGCTCAAGGGGACCAAAATCGCCGGGGCAGAAATCCCCAACGTCATCGACGAGCTGCCCATCATCGCCGTGGTCGCCGCCCTGGCCGAGGGCGACACCGAAATCCGCGACGCCCAGGAATTGCGCGTCAAGGAAACCGACCGCATCGCCGCCATGGCCAAGAACCTCCGCGCCTTCGGCGTCGAAGTCACCGAACATGACGATGGCATGACCGTCCACGGCGGCTCGCCTCTTTCCGGTGCCCGCGTTGCCAGTTTCGGCGATCACCGCATCGCCATGGCCTGCGCCGTTCTCGGCCTTTTCTCCAAGGGCGATACCGTCGTCGAGGACATCGCGTGCATCGCCACCTCCTACCCGACTTTTCAGGAGGACCTCCATAAAGTCGCCTATTTTCAGGAAACCGGTTTCGCTTCCTTCCTCGGCGGAAGGTGACGCCTCCGGCCCTGTGGAGGAAATGATAGGACATCCGCTTTTCGCTTGCCTTTTGGGTCGGGGGGGCGAAGTTTCAACAGGAGTTTTCTATGCAAATCAGCAGCCTGCTCAAGCCATCGCAAATCAAGCTCGAACTCGAGCAACAAAAGCGATGTAACGCCATCAACGAGGTGGCGCAGCTTTTGCAGCCCAACCCCAGTGTCGTCAACTTTGCCGGTTTCTACGAGGAACTCCTCGCCCGCGAGCGCATCGAATCCACCTGTCTTGGCAACGAAATCGCCTTCCCTCACGCCCGCACCGATCACCTCAAGGGCATGGTCCTCGCCATCGGGCGCAGCCAGGAAGGCGTCTGGTTCGAAAATTCCGGACAGACGGTCAAACTCATCTTTGTCATCGGCACCCCCAAGCGCATGGTCACCGATTATCTCAGCGTCGTCGGCGGCCTCGCCCGTCTCCTCAAGGACCCCGCCACGCGCGAGCAACTCATCTCCGCTCCGACGGTCGAGGAGTTCATCGCTAGCTTGACTCAGGCCGAACTTGCCCGATAGGAAACTTCTCCGCGACGAGCTGCGGCAACCAGGCCCGCTTCCGCGTGGTGCGGAAGATGCCGGTTCTACCGGCCAGCCTTGTCCCCGCCTCCGGCATCGCCTAAGACAGACGGATGCTCTGGCCCAAGCGCTTTCACGGTCCGGTCTGGCTGACCGCCGTTGGGGCGCTCCTTTTCCTGACCATCGTCGAGTTGGTCAAGCCGCGCGCTTTCCTCTACGACGACAACCTCACCCAATTCCTGCCCTGGTACTCCTTCAGCTACGACTCGTGGCGACACGGCGTCGTCCCCCAAATCGATTTCTACAACTACCTCGGCCATCCCGTCCTCACCGCCGGTCAGGCCGGTGTCTTCTATCCGCCGATCTTCCTCGGCATGGCCCTCGCCCACTTCTGCGGCAGGCCCGCCGCGGGTATCGAGTGGCTCTGCTGGATGCACCTCGCCGCCGCCGCTCTCGTTGTGGAACGGCTCACCCGTCCCCTCTTCACCCGCGCCGCGCCCTCCGTGGCCCTCGGCTGGCTCTACCTCACTCTTCCCTTCAACCTCTGCGCGTCCCAGCTCTGGACCGTCGATAGCTACACCATCTTTTTCGTCCCGCTCGTCTTTCTTTGCCTCGATCGCCTTGCCGAACAGCCCACCCTCCGCCGTACCGCCGCCCTCGCCCTCGTCAAGGCCTTCTTCCTCTTCTCCGGCCATCTCAACTACTTTGCGCTCTGCCTCATTTTCGAGGTCTTCTTTCTCGCCTTGCGTTTCGGCTGGACGGGACTGCCCGGTCTGCGCCGCGCCTTCTTTGCCTGGGTTGGCGCCAACGTCCTCGGCGGTCTCGCCGCGATGGCTGCCCTCGGTCCTATCCTTCTCCATCTCGGCCAGACGGCGGAGCGCAGCCAGCCCATGGCCCTCGATCTCGTCCTCTCCGAAAGCATGCACCTCACCACCTTTTTCGCATCCCAATTCGGCCTCTTTCTCACCGATGATACCGACAATTATCTCTTCCGCCCAGGCTGGTATTATTGGGGCGGTTCCATCCTGCTTCTCGCAGCGCCCTGGGCGTTCTGGCGGGAACCGCTAGTGCGCCGCTGGGGCCTCCTTGTCCTCGCCGCCGTTGTGTTGAGCACCTCCGCCTATGTCCTTGTCTGTCTCCTGCCCGGTTATCGTTCCTTTCGCTGGCCGGTCAAAAACATGCTCTTCGGCGGATTTTTTTACGTCATGCTTTTCGCCTCGGGGCTGCGTCTGACCGAACGACGTTGGCCCGGTCTTCTTTGCCTTGGTCTCATTCTCTTCGGTGTCGCCATGAACGTCGTCGTCGCCCTCAGCGCCGCCAGCCTCAGCGGCAGCGAAATCTTCCCCCGTTATGCTCCCGAGTTTCATCTGCCCTTCGAAAAATTACGCGACGGCCGCAGCGTCCTCGTCGGCCTAGTCAACGGCGACCGCTTCAATCCCGATTACCTCGGCTTCGAGTTCGCCACCCTCGCCCGCACTCCCGGTTTCGCCGGATACGACCCCCTCGTCCTGGCGCAAAACAAACGCGAGGCCCTCGACATCGTCTTCCTCGGCCTCCCCTGGCAACCCCTCGACGACGCCATGGTGCGGCACTTCAGCGACTGGTCCGTCCGCTACTACTTTGTCCATGAAAGCTCGCCCGCCTTCGCATTCCTCCAAAGCCGCCCCCGCTTTCACGTCGTTTACCAACACGGTCCATTGCACATTTTCCAGGACGATCTCGCCCGTACATTCGCTTTTTTCGCCGATGCCCCGCAGCAACCGCTCCCAGTCGCCTTCGGGCACAACGAACTCACCATCGACACCCGCACGCATCGCGGCTCAGGGACTCTTTCCCTCTCCCTCGTTCCGCTGGCCGGATATTCCTGGACGACATCGGATGGGCAAGGTGGCGCGGTTCCAGTCGCTGCCGACGGCCGCATGACCATCCCCGATATTCCCGGCGCTGGCACAATCGAAATCCGCTATCGCGAACCTGGCTTGGAATTTTTTATTGCTGTCTCGCTCGCGTCTTTTGCTCTCCTCGCGTCCTGCCTGCTCAACCGGAAGGACCTCGCCAATCCCAATTCCGTGTAAAATTATCACGGCTCTAAAAACAGACATGATCAATTGCGTTTGGAGCTTGGAAGAGACCATCGATTCTCTACAATAGTTTTCAGTGAAAGCGAAGAAACCCCGGCTACTCGATCTTTTTTGCTGTGCTGGCGGAGCGGGCGTCGTTCTCCCGAAGGTAATGGTATTTGTATCGATTGGATGAAGCATTGAGCAAAAAATCCGTCACACTATCCGGAGCGGCCCACGCGAGTGGTGTTAGTTGGACCAGCGATCATCGACTGATTGCGCTAAACCTTTATTTCAAACTTCCGTTCGGCCAGTTACGCAAGGAAAATCCGATCATTAAGCAGGTGGCTGCAAAAATGAGGCGAACAGCAAGTAGTCTATCCCTTAAGCTTTGTAATTTTGCTTCATTTGATCCCATTTTGCAGGCAAGAGGAATTGTTGGGATGAGGGGTGCTTCCAAGGAGGATCGACGAGCGTGGGATGAATTCCAACGGGATATTTCGGTTCTCGGCATCCAAAGCGAAGAGCTTTTGCACAACCTCGTTGCCACTAAGTCAGACGAGGAAGTCGATCTGCTGCAGCCTGATAAAATCTGTTTAGAACCAGGTCGGCGGTTAAACGCGCCAGAGGGTCTCACGGAATCTTCAGCAACCATCAAAGTGCGGCGCGGCCAACAATTTTTTCGCCAATCGATTCTGAGTGCTTATGGCTTGCGCTGTTGCATCAGTGGAATCAATGTCCCGCAGCTGCTGGTAGCCAGTCACATCAAGCCGTGGAGCGACTTCCCCAATGAACGACTCGATCCTCGCAATGGTTTGTGCCTTTCCAGCTTACACGATGCAGCATTCGACAACGGTCTCATTACGTTAGACGAAGAAATGCGAGTGATCTTGAGTGATAGGCTGCGTAAGTACTACCCTCAACCTGCTTTGGAAGACAATTTCATTCCCTACAGGGGAAGACCCATCACACGACCGGACAAACTTGCAGAACCTGCACAGGAATTTATCCGCTACCACCGGGACCATATTTTCCAAGATTAGCTTTAGATCTTAGAACAAGCTGGTTAGGAAACCCCTACCTCCGCCTCACTCCAAAGCTATACCCCTTCCCCGAGCGTCCCCCGCGGATATTCCCCGCCTTGCCGACCACATGCTTCGCCTTGTCGTCCAGCGCCAGCGAATAGACGTACGCAAAATTCTCCAGCTTCACCCGCGGAATCGCCTGCCCGATGAACCGCTCGATCGCCGCCACGTCCGGCCCTTCCTCCGCCGTCATGAGGGTAAACGCATCGCCCACCGCCTGGGCGCGGCCCGTTCGCCCGATCCGGTGCACATAATCTTCCGGATGCTGCGGCACGTCGTAATTGATCACATGGCTCACCCCCGCCACGTCGATGCCCCGCGACGCGATGTCCGTCGCCACCATCACCTCGTACTTGCCGCCACGAAAACCTTCCAGCGCCTCCAGCCGTTCGTTCTGCGAGCGGTTCGAGTGCAGCACTGCCACCGAGTGCTGCGCGTTTTTCAGTTGCGCCGCAATCCGGTCCGCCGCGTGTTTCGTCCGCACGAAGATCAGCACCGAATCGAAATTCGTCTTCTTCAGCAGTTCCACCAGCAAATCGTATTTCTGTGTCGCCGCCACCGGATACAAAGCGTGCGTCACGGTTTCGGCCGGCGAACGCCGCGCCCCGATCTCGATCTTCTCCGGTTCCCGCAAGGCCCATTCCGTCAGCCGCGCGATCTCCGGCGGCATCGTCGCCGAAAACAGCAGCGTCTGCCGCTCGCGCGGAATCAGTTCGATGATTTTCCGCACGTCCGGCATGAACCCCATGTCCAGCATCCGGTCGGCTTCGTCCAGCACCAGATGCTTGATCGAATCCAGCTTCACGTTACCCTGTTCGATGTGGTCGATCAGCCGCCCCGGCGTCGCCACCAGCACGTCCATTCCGTCCTTCAGGTCCTTCAGTTGCTGCCCGTAGCCGACCCCGCCGTAAATCACCGCCGTGCGGATATTGGAAAAACGCGAGTAATCCCGGAACGCCGTCTCCACCTGCGCGGCCAGCTCGCGTGTCGGCTCCAGGATCAACACCCGCAAGGCCCCGTGCTCCTTCAAGTGCGTCAGCAGCGGCAGCGCAAAAGCCGCCGTCTTCCCCGTCCCGGTCTGCGAAGCGCCAATCAGGTCTTTGTTCCCCAACACGATCGGAAACGCCCGTAACTGGATCGGCGTCGGGTCCATGTAGCCCATCGATTGCACGCCATGCACCACTTCGTCCGAGAGACCGAGATTTTGAAAAGACATGAGTTTAGGTGGAAGGGCGCGCGGGCAGTTGTTCGAGGGCGGTTTTATTGTCGGGGAACTTTTTCAGGATCATCAGCAACCGCTCCATCTGCGCCTGCACCGGCAGTCCATGCAGTCCGCGCCGGATGATCGTCACCTTGTCCAAAATCGCCTTCGGCAACAGTAGTTCCTCGCGCCGGGTCCCCGATTTCTCGATGTCGATCGACGGATACACCCGCGCTTCGGCCAGACGCCGGTCCAGCACGATCTCCATGTTCCCCGTGCCCTTGAATTCCTGGAAAATCACTTCGTCCATCCGCGAACCCGTATCGATCAGCGCCGTCGCCACGATGGTCAGCGCTCCCGCCTCCTCCGTCTGCCGCGCCGCGGCGAAAATCTTCCGCGGAATCTCCAGCGCGCGCGAACTGATGCCGCCGCTCATCGTGTTGCCCTTCGAGCCGACATTGAACGCCCGCCCCAGTCGCGTGATCGAATCCAGCAAAATGAAAACATCGCGCCCGCTCTCCACCAGCCGCTTCGCCCGCTCGATCACCAACTTCGCCAGCCGTACATGGCTTGCGTTCTCCTGGTCGTTCGACGACGACCAGATCTCCCCGCGCCCTGCCAGGAACTGCCGGAAATCGGTCACTTCCTCCGGACGCTCGTCGATCAGCACGATCATCACAAACGTGTCCGGCGAATTGATCAACACCGCGTCCGCGATCGCCTGCATCAGCATCGTCTTCCCGGACCGCGGCGATGCCACGATCAAACCCCGCTGCCCATGCCCGATCGGCGTCATCAAATCCAGCACCCGCGACGAAAGCTTGTCCGCCCCCGTCTCCAGCTTGATCCACCGGTCCGGGTTGATCGTTGTCAGTTCCTCGAACGGAAGCTGGTCCCGGTAAAACTCGATCGGTCGCTCGTTGATCTGTTGCAGTTCGATCAACTGCGGCCCGCGCCCGTTCGCCACGCTTACCCCGGAAAGCTGCACCCCGTCCCGCAGCCCGTTCCGCTTGATCATGTCCGGCGGCACGAAAATATCCTGCGGCGTAGGTGCGCTGCCCCGCTCGGGTTTGCGCAAAAAGCCGTAACCTTTATCGTGAATCTCTAAGATGCCCGCAACGGGCGACGAATCTGACATGATGGGAAAACGTACCGCCGACGAGCAGTACTCCCGAAACCTGACCTATTCCGCTCTCCAAAGCAAGGACTAATTTGCGACTAATTTAGCGACCTTCGTATCTTCGCCGACTCTCGTATTACCGGCCAAACCGGGAGCATCTTTGGTTTGAGAGGAAGGTTCCATCACCGAAAGCAGGTGCGCCCGCCCACATCGAACACACGCTCGGGCGGCAAACCCAAGCCGCTCAAAATGGACGACAAGGGCCGCGGGCTGCGCCTGGAAGCCACCAGCAACGGCCTCGCCCTTTTCCATCAGCACCGTGGTTCATCGCGATGGCTCTCGGGAAGATAAACTGGCCCCGCTCAAAAAATCGATCTACAGCCTCTCGGAGATGAGACCGATTTTACCCGCTGCCTGCCTGCGCTATCTCGACTTCATCGGCGTGCTGGAGGACACCACTGCCGGTCGCCACGACCTCGACAAAATCGGCCGCCCGGTGCACGATGAAAGTCAGCGATCCTGGCGAGGCTTCAACCTCTTCCTCAAGGAAGATCGGTCGGTCATCCTCGCCATCCTGCGCGGCGAGTTCGTCCTCAACGGACTGAGCAACGCCCGATTGCGGACGCTCTTACCGGACAAATCATCATCGGCCATTGCCCGCATCCTGCGGCGGTTGTGCCCGCACGACCTGCTCAAAAAGTGGGCCATGGTTATCGCTATTATCTCACCCACCTCAGTCAAAGGCTCCTCGTCGCCGCCCGCAAACTCTTCGAGATGTCATCGTCCCCATCTCCAACCCCAACTCACCAGAAAACCGTGACCATTTTGCGTCGGATTTGGCGGGTAAGGGACTAACCGGTAAGCAGCTTGGCCGATTCTACCGACAAAGGACCGGGCCGGTCATTCGTCAAAGGAGCATCGGCAGGAAGAATGGCGTCGAGCCGCTTCACATAGAGGTCCACCTGCGATCTGAGAAAGGCTCGGGAAGTTCCAAAGTAGGTCCCCGAAATGGGCGGCGCATGTTCGGAATCCCGCGAGACCGCCGACGGAACATAATTAGCGTCCGCCAAAATTCCCCAGCTCGGGTCGAAGCCAATCCAGCCCGCACCCGGCAGGTAAATCTCCGCCCAACCATGCATCGACATCCGTCCCGTGATTTCCGGGGAGTACATGTAGCCGCTGACAAAACGGGCCGCCAGGCCCAGAAAACGGCACGCTTCCATCAACAGCGTGGCGAAGTCCCGGCACGATCCGCTCTTGTTTTCCAGCGTCTCGGCCGGCGTTTGCACCCCCTTCTCCATTCGCCGCCGATACCTGAACGTGCGGAAGATCGTCGTGTTAAGTTCCTGCAGAAGCTCCAGCGTCCCCACTCTTTTGCCCGGATGCCAAAACGGGGCGAGCCAGGTGCCGATCCGTTCTGCGTCACGAGGATAAATCGTGTGGCTTAGGGGCAGGAGTTCCCTGGAGAGTTCTTGGTCGTATGAGAAAGGATATTCCGCCGCCTCCGGCACAATGGCGAAGTCGAACGGATTCCCCTCGCTGACCTCGAGCGCAAATTCGCAATCGAACACCAGTTCCTCCGCAGTTTCGGTAAAATCGACGAATCCGATATTGTTCTCGTGCACGTCGCGTATCCACCGCAGCCGGTGAGGCGCGGAAATGGCGAAGGAGCAGCTCTTGAGGCGAAGCGCATGGCTTTCCCGGGGTCGCATCATCAGCCGATGGGGGCCGAAGGAAACTTTCGTCGCGTATTGATAGCTCGTCCGATGATGGATGTGTATTTTCAAGAAGACGCAGTCCTAAACGAAGCGAAGCAGCGGCGTCCCGTCCAGGCGCATGGACAAATCGACGGGACTGCCGATCGAAACAAACGCCGGATTGACCTGGTACGACCAAACCTCGAAGTACGTAAGGAGCGCAGGCCCGTAAGTCGTGGCAAAAGACCCGTCCACGGCGTCGAGACCATGCGCGATTTTGACCCGCCCGATCCGTGGCGTATTAAAGCGGGCATCGAAGACCCGCCATTGGTGCTCCAGATAGACCTCGAAATAAGCGTGAAAATCCATCGGCGTCCCCGGGTCGAAGCAGCCGATGTCCGGCAGATGCCCCGTGACATAGCGCGCCGGGATGTTCAACGCCCGGCAGAGCGCGATCGCCACATGCGCAAAGTCGCGGCAAACGCCGTAACCGCGCATCATGACTTCCGACGCCGAAAGATCGGGACGACCGGAGCACGTCACGTAACGAATGTTCCGGTGCACCCAATTGCAAATCGCTATGACCCGGTCCACTCCATTGATCAGTGACCCGAATTGCATCATGGAAAAACCCAGCATTTTGTCGGAATCGCAGTACCGGCTCGGAAGCGTGTAGCGAAGAATGGCCGACGAGATGTCCTCGATCGGTACCGAATGCGTTTTCGGATTGAAGTTGTCCGGGAGCGAGGAAACCTGCACCAGCGCGTCGTGCACGATCGTGGTCTGGCCCGGCTGCAAAACCCAGCGATGGGTGATATTCCCATGCGCATCCTGAAACTCCTTGGCCCCTCCTTCGCACCGGAACGTCAAACTCTCTTGCAGGATGACCTGCTCGCTGTCGGGGCGCGGACGAACGAGCAGCAGAATCGGAGCGGGTTGCATCGTCTCGTAAACCAGCCGACACCCCACCCGCACCGTCAAATTCGGCGCTGGATTGCCGTCACCATTATTGATCGCGGAGGACAAGGTTCCCAAAGGCAATCTTTTGGCTTTATGTCGCGACGTCATAACGCTTTTGTCCCCGAAACTCGATCAGGTGCGCGGCCATCGCCAGCCGCACCATCCCCTTGGCCTTGCGTTCGCCGCAGTCGTCGTAAACTTGCGTAATGAATTCGCCCAACGTCGGCACTCTCTTCGTGGAATTGGTTTTCATGACCCAAAGTCTACCCGACAAAACCGCACCCACGTCATGGGGTGTTCACCCCATCTGCGCCATCGTCCTTTTTACCAGCTCGCCTTTTCCGAAAATGATCCGGCATTCGCCGCGAAGTTCCCGGGAAATCGACGCGCTGAAAAAGGTGTTGCCCTTCTGCACTTCCCGAATGCCCTTCGCCAAAAATTGCGCGGACGATTGCTTGATCAAATACCCGGACGCCCCGCAAAGCATCGCTTGCTCGATGTACTCCGGATCGGAATTCGCGGAGAGCATGATCACCCGCGTTTTCGGGTGCGTTTCCCTGATCAGCTCGGTTGCCTCCAGTCCGTTCAGCAGTGGCATGGCCATGTCCATGATAATGACCTCAGGCTGAAGACTCTGGTTCAGCTCGACGACTTCCCGCCCGTTGGTTGCCTCGCCCACCACGTCGATATCCTCTTCCAACTCCACCAATTCTCGCAATGACTTGCGGAAGACCGGGTGGTCGTCCGCCAGCAGAACCGTAATTTGATCGGTGGGCGCGGAAACGAGGCTCGCTTGTTTTTTCATCCTGGGTAAATCGTTGTTTACGAACCGATCGAATGGCGTCGGGGCATTGCCGTCTCGGTCCCGACGCTGCCAGAGAACGAGACCGGGTTGCTTGTCATGGACTAAACATTGCCATCGACACCCAAAAGACAACATGGGGTGTTTACCCCATTGGAAGGAATCGACCCCAAGCCATACTTTCGGCGAGAGTTCTGCCATGCCCAATCCGCCCATCAAAATCTCCGATGCTGTCGAACTCCGCCGTCACGCCGAAGTTCGGCTCAAGAAAAATCGGCCCGCGCGTCCCGCCCCGCCCCAAACCGACGCCGACGCCAGGCGGATGCTCCATGAATTACAGGTCCATCAACTCGAACTGGAGCTGCAGAACGCCGAACTCCAGCAGGCCCGGGACAAGGTGGAGACCCTGCTCAAAACCTACACCGATCTCTACGATTTCGCGCCGGTCGGCTACTTGTCCCTTGATGAACAAGGCCACATTCTGGAGGTGAACCTCACCGCGTCCACCCTCCTCGGCGTGGAACGCTCCCGCTTGATCAAGCAGCGCCTGCAAAATTTTGTCGACCCCCCGAGCCGACCGCTTTTTCTCGCTTTCCTCAAAAAAATCTTTGCCGGCCCCAGGAAGCAAATCTGCGAACTGTCTCTGCTCAATGAGCGGGGCATCCCTTTTTGGGCCGATCTTCAAGCCGCCCCCGCCGACGAGGTCAGAGGCAACCGGAAATGGTGCCGGGTCGCCGTCTCGGACCTGACCAACCTCAAGCACGAGGAGGAACTGCGACAACGCATGGAAATCATGGCCGCTGCGAATGCCGATTTAAAAAAGGAAGTTGTCCGGAGACAAAAGTCGGAATTCGCCCTCAAGAAAAGCGAGGCCCACTACGCGCGATTGTTCCAGCAGTCGCAGCACATGCAGGAACATCTGCGGCACCTGTCCCGCCAGCTTCTCTTGTCCCAGGAGGAGGAGCGCAAGCGCATCAGCCGCGAGTTGCACGATGAAATCGTCCAGACCCTCGTGGGGATCAATGTGCACCTCGCCGCTCTCTCGGTGAAGGCCCCGTTCGATCTCAAGGACCTCCGCAAACGCATCGCCCGCACGCGCCTGCTGGTGGAAAAATCGGTGGACATCGTCCACCGTTTCGCCCGTGAATTACGCCCCACCGTGCTCGATGATCTGGGGTTGATTCCCGCCCTCCAATCGTTCATCAAGGACTTCACCAAGCGGACGAAAATCCGCGTCCGGTTCGAGGCCTTTGCCGGGGTGGAGCAATTAAACAGCACCCAGCGCACCGTGCTTTACCGCGTCGCCCAGTCGGCCCTCGCCAATGTCCACAAACATGCGCATGCCAACGACGTTCAAGTCCGCATGCACAAGCTCAAGCAGGCCATTCGCCTGGAAATCCACGACAACGGCAAGTCTTTTGATGTCAAAAGCGTCCTCTTTGCCAAAAGACATAAACGCCTCGGCCTGCTCGGAGCGCGGGAACGAGTCGAGATGGTCGGTGGCAAATTTGGGATTGAATCCGCGCCGGGCCGGGGCACCACGGTCACTGCGGAAATTCCGGTCGCCGGCGACGGCCCCAAAGGCCGGCCAAAGACTTCTCGTAAATCCGGGCGCGCACGGTAGGTTTCTACCCATGTAAAGCCATTTGCCGATGGCTTCTCTGCCGTGAAAAAACCAACTCCTCATGGCGGTCGAAAG
>CAJCII010000025.1 GCA_903970335.1 Bacteroidota bacterium
CCTCACCCGCCGCACGGATGGCGGTCAGGGCCGCAGCGGTACCATGGCGCGAGCTGCTGCCTCTCACCGCCATTATCCCAAAATGAGAGGCAACCTCGGTCATGAACTGACCGTCCCGACTGCGACTGATAAAGGTCGCCGCGACTCGCCCCCCGCAATACCGCTGTTGAAAGAAGGCCATCAGCGCCGTGCGATTGTGCCAGAACGCAACAATGACGGGGGCTCGTTCCGCCACGCCGATAATGCCGGATTGGTCCTCGATCGAAAGGCGAAGACTCAAGCCCAGGATGCGAATGACTGTGGCGCTGATCCAAACGAGCATGCGATTCATTGGATGCCAGGTCCACGTAGACGACCGATAAGACGGGAAACGGCGCGACTCGGCGTCTTGACCAGAAGCTCACTCATGAAAACGTCCCACGTCATTTTTTTCGGCTCGTCGAGAACTTGGAGAAAACCAAGGCCGGTGGCGATGGTGAACGCCAGCACGGCGTAAATCAAACTGTAGCTGTTCCAGTTCCAATAGCCCCAAGCCAGATGCCAGTGATCGAGGTAATCCATCACCGGTCCCCAGACCAGCGGAACAATGCCCAAAGTCAGATTACTGGCCACACTGTAAAGCGCCAGAAAATGGGCGCGGCCCATCACCGGAACGATCCCCATGATCATCCGCACATTGGCGAGATTCCACAGCGCCTGCCCAAAGCCGGAGGTGACGGCCTGAATGATGAGGATCGTCCAGTTGAACGGAAGCAATCCCGCAGCGACGCTGCCCCAAATCGAAAAGTGGAGCGTGAGCAGAATGCCGGAAAGGGTGAGCACCTGCTTGTTGCCGACACGATCGATCACCGGCGTGATGAGGAACAAGGCCGCGACCAGGACGATATTCGTGCCGCAGGCAATGAAGAGCACGTTGGACGCCGTAACGTCGAGAAACGCTTTGAAATACCGCACCCAAAAGGCCGCCGACGCTCCGAGCGCCATATTGATGATGATGTTATAGCGGATGTACTTGAAAAATGGCGGATGGAAAAACATCTCCGCCCACGGCGGCGGCGTCTTGTTGCGGACGATTTTTTCCACCGGAACATCCGGCACCCGGCGCAAAAAATGGAGGCTGGTAAACGCGGCGATCACACTGATGGAAAATACCGCGCCGTACGAGTACCACGTGTAACCTCCGGCGAGAATAAGACCGAAAAGCAAAAGCGAAACAATGCCGGAAAAAGCCACCGCCGTCTGGTCCTTCGCGAGGAATTCCCCTCGCCGCCCTTCGGGCACGATATGCGTGAACCATGGCAGCATCCCGCAGGCCGCGATCCCGCGCAGGACGTTGTAGACCAAAGAGAGAAAAAGCATGAGGACGATGCGCGTCGTACGATCGACCGAATCGGGCAGGAACGCGACGATGGTCATGCCGATCACCAGAAAACTGCGGGTGGTCCAGCCGCTGAGAACGAACCGGCGGTAACCGACCTGCTCGACGAACCGCGCCGCGGGAATTTGAAGGATGTTGAGGATGGGTGAAAGACAGGCCGCAATCGCGACGACCGTGGCCGTGGCCTTAAGATGCTGGAGAAAAAGGAGCATCGGCGCACCGAGGACCACGCTCCAGGAGGTGGTGTTGAAGATGTCGAAAATGTAGACGTTCTGGATGCCCCTGGGCATGGGTGGGGCGGCTTCTTCGGTAGGCACGAGGGATGAACTCATTCCGGCGGGAAATCCCTTCCATCAGGTGGACTTTGGCTTGAGCAGCGGGAAGAGGATCACGTCACGAATCGATTCGGCCCCGGTCAACGTCATAACCAACCGGTCGATGCCGATGCCGATGCCCCCAGCGGGCGGCATCCCATATTCGAGCGCGGTGAGGAAGTCCTCGTCGAGGTTCTGTTGCTCCTCCCCGGCCTGTTCCTGCAACCGTTCCCGCTGTACGACCGGGTTGTTCAGCTCGCTGTAACCGGGGGAGACTTCCTGACCGCCGATGATCAACTCGAAGACATCGACGACGGTGGAATCGTCCTTGTTTTGTTTGGCGAGCGGGACGAGTTCCTTGGGCAGGTGGGTGACGAAGAGTGGGTTTCGGATTTTGGCCTCGACCAACTTTTCGAAGACCTGGTTGGTGACTTCGAAGTCTTCCATCGCGGGTGAAATTTCCACGGCCAACTTCGCGCATCGTTCGCGGCGTTCCTCGGCGGTAATGGTAAACCAGTCCTCTCCGGCGGCGGTCCGGACCAGTTCGCGATACGGCCTTCTCGGCCACGACGGCGTGAGGTCGATGGGCGGGAGCGCGGGAATCGTGCCGTCCTCGCTCGCGGGACGTCCACCGACTTGCAGCGTGCCCATGACTTTTTGCGCGGTGCCGACGATCAGGTCCTCGACCAGTTGCGCCATGGCCTCGAAATCGGCGTAGGCCCAGTAGGCCTCGAGCATGGTGAACTCGGGGTTGTGCCGGCGCGAGATGCCCTCGTTGCGGAAATTGCGGTTGATCTCGAAGACCTTGGTGAAGCCGCCGACGAGCAGCCGCTTGAGATAAAGTTCCGGCGCGATGCGCATATAGAGGTCGATGCCGAGGGCGTTGTGCTTGGTGACGAAGGGCCGCGCCGCCGCGCCGCCCGCGATGGTCTGCATCATGGGGGTCTCGACTTCGGTGAAGCCCCTTTCCTCGAAGAAGCGGCGGACCTCGCTGACGATGCGGCTGCGGAGCAGGAGGACCTGGCGGGCATCCTCGCTGACGATGAGATCGACGTAGCGCTGGCGGTAGCGCTGCTCGACATCGGAGAGGCCGTACCACTGGCTGGGAATGGGGCGGAGCGACTTCGAGAGGATGCGGAGATCGGAAAGGCGGACGGTCTTCTCGCCGGTCCGGGTGGTGAAGAGGGTCCCCTCTCCGCCGATGAAGTCGCCGATGTCGAGGAGCTTCCAATAGGCGAACTTGTCACCAAGGCCCTGGACCTGGGCGTAGACTTGGAGCTTGCCGGTTTCGTCCTGGATGTGGGCGAAGACGTTCTTGCCCATCTCGCGCTTGGAGATGAGGCGACCGGCGACGCGGACGGGGCGGTCGTCGGCGTAGGTGTCGAGGATCTGGCGGCAGGATTCGGTGCCGGGGAAGGCGGAGCCGAAGGGGTCGTGGCCGAGTTCGCGCCAGGTGTCGAGTCGGGCCCGTCGCAGGGCGAGCAGTTCGCTTTCGTCTTCCATAGGAAGGGTGAGCGTAGGGGGTCTGGGCCGATTAGCCAAGCCTGCTGGTTTGGGGAGGAGGCTGGAAATGGCTTATTTAGCCTATAAATTTAGGGCAGAGTGGGCATGCAGGCCACAGTAGCAGCTTCGATTCAGAATGCTGCGTTGAGTTTTGGGCGGCAATGATTAGGATGAGGATTCTATGGCACTTTCTTCGGGCGGGATTAGGGCGGCTGCGGTCGGCGTGGCGATTCTGGCGAGCGGGCTGATACCGGGACAGTGCGGAGCGCAAACGAGCGGGACGACCGCGACGGCGACCGCCACGACAGGCGACACACCGGCCTATTGGGGCTGGGCGGCGACACCGCCGATGGGGTGGAACAGCTACGATTGCTGGGGGACGAGCATCGACGAGGACCAGACGCTGGCGAATGCGGAGTACATGAAGGACAACCTGCTGTCCCACGGCTGGAAATATGTGGTGATCGACGCGCGGTGGTACGACGATGTGTCCTCGTACGACGACCGGAACTTCAACAAGGAGCGGGCGGGGGCGAAGCTGACTGCGGACGATTTTGGGCGTCTTTTACCGTCGATCGCGCGCTTTCCTTCCGCCGCCGACGGACAGGGATTCAAGCCGCTGGCGGACAAGATCCATGCGATGGGGCTGAAGTTCGGTTTTCACATGATGCGGGGCATTCCGCGGCAGGCGGTGAAGGCGAAGACGCCGATCGCGAACAGCACGTTCACGGCGGCGGACGCGGGGGACACGAAGAGCCACTGTCCCTGGTGTCCCGACATGTACGGGGTGCAAAACAACGAGGCGGGGCAGGCGTGGTACGACGCGATGTTCCAGCTTTATGCGTCGTGGGGGCTGGACTTCATCAAGATCGACGATCTTTCGGTGCCGTACCATGGTGAGGAGATTGCGATGATTCGCAAGGCGATCGACAAGTGCGGACGGCCGATTGTGTTCAGTACGTCGCCGGGGGAAACCGATGTGGCACATGCGGACGAGATCAAAATGCTGGCGAATCAGTGGCGGATTTCGGGCGATTTTTGGGACCGGTGGAAGGACCTGAACCATGCCTTCGACCTGGTGGACAGATGGAAGGGCGTGGGCGGGCCGGGGCACTTTCCCGACTCCGACATGATTCCGTTCGGTCATATCGGGATCAAGTGTACGATCGCGGGGAAGGACCGCCAGACGCGCTTTACGCACGACGAGCAACTGACCCTGATGTCGCTTTGGTCGCTGGCCTCGTCGCCTCTGATCCTGGGGAACAACCTGCCGGACACGGACAGTTGGACGCTGTCGCTACTGACGAACGACGAGGTGCTGGCGATTGACCAGGACGCGCTGGGGACGGCGGCGAAGCGGGTCTCGCAAAAAGACGGGCTGGAAGTGTGGGTCAAGGACTTGAAGGACGGCAACAAGGCGATCGGGTTGTTCAACCGGAGCGACGCCGACGGGACGGTAATGCTGAACTGGGCCGACGCGGGGCTGACGGGAAAGCAGAATTTGCGCGACCTGTGGCAGCAGAAGGACCTCGGCAGTTTCGAGGAGACGTTTTCAGCGCCGGTGCCGAAGCATGGGGTGGTGTTGGTGAAGGCGAGCGGAAGCTAATTCCCATTCGCTTTTAAGATGAGACTCGTGCGTCGTAAATAAGGCACCTTGCGGTTCATCGCCTTTGCGACAAGGCGGCACGGTTGCCTGGAGATCGACGGGTACCTTCTGAGGAAGGCACCGCCGCTAAGGACAGCGGGCGGCTACCACGGAGACTTTGTCGCAAGATGGGGCGGCGATGAAGGGGTGAGCGGCCCATCCGGCAAAAGGGCAGCATAAGGACTTGGAGTCCGGTCATGGATAGGCATGATTCGGTCGTGCCAGGCGCACGCACGTACCATGAAAATCGAACTGCGAGGGCTGCTCAAAGCGTACCGATCGACACGGGCGTTGGATTATGTCTCGTTGGAAATCGAACCGGGACAGATTATCAGCGTGCTCGGAGTCAACGGGGCCGGAAAGACCACGCTATTGCGCTGTCTCGCGGGGATTGCCGCTCCGGACGCGGGGGGAATTTTTTTGGAGAACGAGGAATTTCATCGCGACCGGCTGGATTTGCGGAGCCGAATTTATCTCATGCCCGATTTTCCGTTTCTTTTCTGGGAGCAATCGATCCTCCGGAATATCGCGATGATTTTACGGTTGTACAACGCCGACGGGGCAGGAACGGAAACCCGGGTCTTGCAGTTATTGCGGGAGTTCGATTTGCTTCCCCTGGCCTTCCGTCCGGTGAATTCGCTTTCACGGGGGCAACTTTATAAAACCGGACTGGTGGCGCTACTGGCCGCCGACCGGGAGGTTTGGCTGCTGGACGAGCCGTTTGCCTCCGGCATGGATCCGCAGGGGATCGATGCGTTCCGACGTTATGCCCGCGAGGCGGCAAGCCGCGGCAGAACCATCCTCTATACGACGCAGATTCTGGATATTGCCGAGCGCTTTTCGGACCGGGTCTGCCTGATTCACAAGGGTGAAATCCGGGCCTTCGATCCGCTGGAAAAATTACGCGCGCAGGCGCAGGACAAAGACAATGTTTTGCAGGAAATGTTCCGGCAACTGCGGGAAGGACCATCGTGAGGCTGCATGCTCCGGCCTTCGAAAAAGCGCTTCGGCGTGAGGTGAAACAGGCGATCCGAAGCGACCGGCAGTTGCGCAAAGAGTATCGCCGGAACAAGAAATCGCGCTGGCGTCGTTTTTTGGGCTGGGTAGGGCGTCCGATGTTTTCGGTCTTCCTGGCAATCATGGTCTTTAACCTAAGCCAATCAAGCCTGCACCTCGATGCGGCCCTGTTGGCGATCAATCTCTGGTTATTCACGACCGCTTTATTTTACGCGACGAACCTGGTCAAGCTGCCCACTCATTCCTGGGACGTGGTCGCATTGCGATTTTTACCGGTCTCCGACGCGACGACGGCTTCGTGGGCGCTCGACAAGTCCTTCAGGCAGGCCCTTTTTTCGCTTCTCGACGTGATGGTGGGACTCGGAACCTTGGGGGCGTGCGAGCATTTGTCCCTGTCCGGCTGGATCGCACTGGCACCGCTGGTGCCCTTGACTTTCGGGATGACGCTGGCGCTGGCCGCATTCGGCGCGGCCCGTTTCCCGCAGGCACCCTACGGCGTGGTCACAGGCAACATCTTCGTGCTGGCAGTTGTGGCGTATATAGCGATAAGGGCCGCTGGCCCTTCGGCTCTGAGGTTCATCGACCACATCGCTCCCACCTGTAATTTGTTGCTGCCCACCGGATGGCCGCTCCTTTTATTCGATCTATTGCTGCCGGACGGGAAATGGGCAACGGCCCTGCTGCTTATTCCCATTGGAATGGTCTTTTGGTCATTCAGGGATTCGATCGCCATCATCCGGGCGAGATTTGCCTATCTGGAACCGATCCTGGCGGAGGCACCCGATCTTGTGCCCGAAGGAGAGACCGAGGTTGAGGCGGCGAGCGCGGAGGTTTACCCCCCGATGGTCCAACGGCGTATCGGGGTAACGGCGATTGAAGAGAGCATCCTGTCCGGGCAATTTCTGGTCAGGCAGGAATGCAATTTTCCCTGGCTGGAGTGCAGGCTATGGATATGGTTGAGCGAACGGGAAAAGACGCTGGCCGAATTTGCGTTTCCGGGCGGCCTGGCCCTGACGAAGATGTGGAAAATCATCCTGTGGCAGTTTTTCCTCACCTTGGGGCTGAGCTTTGTCATCGGCATGGCGAGCCCCTTTCTTGGTCATTGGATCTTCGGAATCGGGTTGTTTATTGTCTTTTCCCAGGCCATGGCGCAGGTTTTGGGCACGGGCGTAGCGTTTGGCGCCCTGCTGAACGGCGGCGTGCAAATTCCCATCTATGCGGCCTATCCGATTTCGTACCTGGAATTGTCGCGGATGCTGATCAAGTATTCGATCATCCAAATGCCGCTGATGATGCTTTTGACGACGGCTTCTTTTACCTATGCCATGCCATTTTTTGGGTTGAGCCGGCCGGAAGGCATGATCCTAGGCCTAAAGGCCGGCGTGTTGTTTTTCGGCGCACGCTTCCCGATGCTCGTTTTCTCGTTTAGTGCGGGCTCCAACGACACCTCGCGCATGCGGTTGATGTCGTTAGTGCTGCTGGCTTTCTTCGCGGTTTCCGCCGGTCTTTTTTTCGGAGTGGGCGCAATTGGGGTGATGAATCAAACGGAATGGGTGTCCTGGCCTTGCTGTGGGCTGTGCGTATTCATCGGATATGCAGTTTTTCGAATTTATGGCCGGTTCTATCATACGAACTGCTTCGATTTGATGCGGGAACCGCGATAAAAGTCAGGGCCGAGTGAAATCGGAAATTAGCGCGTAGATGACGCCAGCCAAAGTAAAGATCGCCGTTACCTGGACCGTATTTTCAAAAATTCCATGAGCTTGTCCCGCCGAATGGCTTATGCGTCCCGGGGTGGAACGAGGGGCATCGCGACGATTTTAATGCGCCCAGGGCTTTTTTGTCGCGGAACGTTTTCCTGGGGCGTTGCCCCAGACTGGGGGTGGTGTTGGCGCGTTGGTGAAGGCGACGGCGAATTAGGATTTCTTCGCGGAGAAAAGCGGGGCAGGCTAGGCGGCGTCCATGGCCTCACCGCGCTCGAAAAAGAAGAAAAGTCCAGTCGAGGCGGCGAAGGGGGGGACCGTCGCCCGGAGGTCGACGGCTACCTCCGGGGATTGGCTGGCTGGGTTGCTTCTGCTGGCGGCGGTGGTGGTGGCGTACCTGCCGGTGTGGCGGGCGGGGT